>DASVNC010000177.1:0-14336 GCA_036384055.1 Parvibaculum sp. | reverse complement strand
CCGGTAAAGAGCACCGTGAAAAGCCGCTCCGTCAGACCGGCGCGGGAGGCCGCCTTGTGCTGATGCACGGCTTCCTTCAGGCGCTGATGGCGGCGGGCGCCGACCCGTTCGAGTGCCGGTTCGTCGGCGATGGCGGCGGCCTGATCGATCACGGGAATTTCTCCTTTTGAACCGGGGCGTCCGCGACTCGGAACCGGCCACCCTCCTCCCCGCAGGTACATCCGATCCATGACGCGGCGATGAAGCTTTGACGGCAAATGTGACAATGCAGGCACAGCACCCTTAAAAGGCGCGGCCGGCCGCCGCCGCGCTTCCGAATCGGACGACGGGGCGTATAGTCGATCATCCGTTTCAAAAAGCCGGACACAGCGCCACCGCGAAATCCGGGCTGGCGATGGAAGCCGGTTTCGCGCGCCCACTCGACCAATGGGGGGCGCCCAGCCAAAGCCCGGCCTGATCCTCATGGATATCGCGCGCAAGAATGACGCAAAGCCCAGCCCGTTATGGCGGCTTCTGCCCCTCATCCACAAAACGCCGTGGCGTTTCTGGGGTGGTATGTCGCTTATCAATCTCGGACGGCTTCTCGAAGCGTTCATGCCGCTCAGCCTGAAAATGGGCATCGACCGGATCGCGGCGGGCGACGCGCGTCTCGCGGCGCCGGCGCTGGCCATTCTCGGCCTCATGGTCGCCCGCTACACCGTCTTCAGTTTCGGACGGCGCTTCGTGCGCGAGGTCGGCGTCGAGGTCGCCTTCGAGCTGCGCCAGCGGCTTTACTGGCATCTCGAACTGATGGGGCCGTGCTTTTTCGCCGGCTTCACGACCGGCGACCTGATGGCGCGGGCGATCAACGATATTTCGCTGGTCCGGCAGATGATCGGGCTGGGCAGCCGGCTTCTCTTCGTGCTCGGCTTCTCGGGCATCATCGCCTTTGTTTTCATGCTGCATCAATCGGTGTCGCTGACGCTGCTGCTGCTGCCCGCGCTCCCCTTCTTCGCCATCTTCGGCTGGGTGCTCGCCGCCCGGATATTCAATCAGTCCACCATCGTTCAGGAAGGCTTCTCCAATCTTTCGGCACAGGTGCAGGAAAACCTGAACGGCATCCGCACCATCCAGACCCATGCGCAGGAAGCGCACGAAATCCGGCGCTTCGAGGACACGTCAAGCCACTATGCGCGCGACTATTACAAACTGATGTTCTTCAACTCGGCGCTCAACGCCTGGATGCTGGCGATCACCGGGTTCACGACGCTGCTCATCGTCGGCTTCGGCGGGGCGCAGGTCGTTTCGGGCCAAATCAGCGTCGGCACATTCACCGCCTTCATCTTCTATCTCGGCATGATGCTCTCACCGGTGAAGGAAGGCGGCGTCATGGTGACGCTCTTTCAGCGCGGCGGCTCGGCGGCGGCGCGCATTTTTGAAATTCTCGACCACGAGCCGGAAATTCGCGACGCGCCCGATGCAGCGCCCCTCGACGCGATCGGCGGCGCGATCGCCATTCGCCATCTCTCCCATCGCCATGCGGGCCGCGGCCACGAGCGCGAAGGCGGCTGGCCGGCGCTCGACGATGTGACCCTCGACATTCAGCCGGGCGAGATGATCGCCATTCTCGGCCGCGTCGGCTCGGGCAAGTCGACGCTTCTGCGCCTCATCGTCCGGCTGCTCGATCCGGCGCCCGGCACGATTTATCTCGACGGGCGCGACATCCGATTGCTGCCCCTGGCACAGGTGCGCAATCAGGTGACGCTGGTGCCGCAGGATCCGTTTCTCTTCGCGGCGCGGCTCGGACAGAACATCGCCTATGACAATCCGGAGCGTCCCACCGAAGAAGTCTGGCGGGCGGCGGAATCCGCCGATCTCGAAACGACGATCCGGCGCTTTCCGAACCGGCTCGAAACACAGGTCGGCGAGCGCGGCGTAACGCTGTCGGGCGGCCAGAAGCAGCGCGCCAGCCTTGCCCGCGGCCTCATCCGCGAAACGCCGGTGCTGCTGCTCGACGATTGCTTTTCTTCCGTCGACACCGAGACCGAGGAGTTCATTCTCTCGCGGCTCAAGACGCTGCGCCACGGGCGCACGACGCTGATGGTCTCGCATCGCGTTTCGACGGCGCGCCATGCCGACCGCATCCTCGTTCTCGACAAGGGCCGCGTCGCCGAGATCGGCACCCATCAGGAGCTGCTGGCCAGGCGCGGGCTCTATGCGTCGCTGGAGCGGGCGCAGGGTCGACGCGACGAGCTTACGCAGGCGCTGGTCGCGGAAGGTGCCGTCGCTGAAGGAAGCGCGCCATGAACGCGCCCCTGAAGGACAAGCCCGCGAAGGATTATTCGGTCTTCGAGGACGACATCGACGTCCGCACTTTCGACATGCGGCTGATCTGGCGCCTGACGCGCTGGATCGCGCCCTATCGCACGCAGATGCTGGCCGCCGTCGCACTGGTGCTGCTGGCGGCGAGCGCCGCGGTGCTGGCGCCCGTCGTCGTCAGCCGCGTCGTCGTCGACGGCATTCTGTTGCCCGCCGCCAACGCCAGCGCGCCCGACTTCGGCCAGAAGGCGCTGGCGCATTGGCTCGACGGCGCGACGGGTCTTCATCCGCTCGTCGTCGCTTGCGGACTTTATGCCCTGTGGACGGCGCTCTGGGCGTTGTTCGGCCACGGCTTCCGCATCATGCTCGCCCGCGCGGTACTGCGCGGCCTGCGCGATCTTCGCCGCGATCTCTTTGCGCATCTGGAACATCTGCCGTCAACCTTCTACGACCGCGTCGCCGTCGGCCGCGTGATGACGCGGTTGACCAACGACATCGAGACGCTGTTTGAGCTGCTGGCCGGGTTCGGCGTTCTGCTCGGCGAATTCGTGCCGTTTTTCGTTGCCGTCACGATCATGCTGGCTCTCAACGCCACGCTGACATTTGAACTGCTGGCGCTGTTGCCCTTGGCGGCGATTGCGACCTTCATTTTTCGCACGGTGTCGCGGACCGTTTATCGCGGCATCCGCTCGTCGGTGTCGCGCCTCAACGAGAACCTGCAGGAAAATCTGTCGGGCATCGAGGTCGTGCAGCTGTATGGCCGCGAACAGATCAACTACGACCGCTATACGGCGATCAACCGCGAGAACCGGCAACAGGAAAACCGCGCCGTCAAGATCGAGAGCTATTACGGCCCGGCGATGGACAGCATGGCCTTTCTCGCCATGACGACCATCATCTGGTTCGGCGGGCACCACGTGCTGGCCGGCAAGGCGAGCCTCGGCAGCGTCATTCTTTTCGCCCAGTTCGCCGACATGCTGTTCCGTCCCATCGTCGCGATGGGCGAACAGTGGAACGTCGTCTTCCGGGCAATGGCGAGCTGCGAGCGCATCTTCCAGGCGCTGGACTGGGACGAGGCGCTGAAGGCGCCCGCGCGTCCGGCGCCGCTGCCGGCTGATCTCAAGGGCAAGGTCGAGTTCCGCCATCTGAACTTCGGCTATCTGCCTGGCTTGCCGATCCTGAAGGATGTGAGCTTCACCATCGCGCCGGGCGAAAAGGTCGCCATCGTCGGACCGACGGGCTCGGGAAAGACCAGCCTCATCCGGCTTCTGTGCCGCTTCTACGACGTGCCGCCGGCGTCGATCCTGCTCGACGGCATCGACATCATGGATGTGGCGCCGTCCGACATCCGCCGCCGCGTCGGCGTCGTGCTGCAGGATTTCCATATCTTCTCCGGCAGCGTCTACGACAACATCGCGCTCGGCAATCCCGGCATCACCCGGGCCGACGCCGAGCGGGCGGCGAAGCTCGTCCATGCCGATCCCTTCATCATGACGCTGCCGCAAGGCTACGAGACGCCGCTGACCGAGCGCGGACGCAACCTCAGCCACGGGCAGCGCCAGCTTCTCGCCTTCGCCCGCGTGCTTGCCATGAACCCGGAAGTGTTGATCCTCGATGAGGCGACGGCGAGCATCGACACCGAAACGGAACTGGTGATTCAGGATGCGCTCTCGAAGGTCACCGAGGGGCGCACCTCGATCATCATCGCCCACCGTCTACAGACGATCCGCGAGGCGCACCGGATCGTCGTGCTGACGCAAGGCGAGGTGCGCGAGATCGGCAGCCATGCCGAACTCATCGCAAGGGGCGGCGTTTACAAGACGCTCTATGAGCTTCAGGTGCAGGACGTGAAAAGCTGAGTTCTGCTTAGTTGGCCAGCGACAACAGCACATCGACGATGCGGGCCTGATCGTCGTCCGTCATGTGCAGATGCACCGGCAGGCGCAGCAGCCCCTCGCCCACCTGGTCCGTCACCTTCATTGGCCCCGCGACGCGGCCATAGCGCTGGCCGCCGGGCGAACTGTGCAGCGGCACATAATGCGACGGCGCGGCGATGCCCGCCGCGGTCAATTTTTCCCGCGCCCGCTGCTGGGCGGCAAGCGTGGGGAAAAGCAGATAATAGATGTGGCCGTTGTGGCTGCAGCCTTGCGGCACCGTCGGGCGGCGCAGCAGGCCTTTGTCTTCCAGCGGGCGCAGTTCGCGGTGATAGGTGTTCCAGATGTCGACGCGCCGGGCGTTGATCGCCTCGGCGCGTTCGAGCTGGGCGAGCAGCAACGCCGCCACGATCTCGCTCGGCAGGAACGACGAGCCTTTTTCGACCCAGGTATATTTGTCGACTTCGCCGCGCAGGAAGCGCGAGCGGTTGGTGCCCTTTTCGCGGATCACTTCCGCCCGCTCGCGCAGGTCGTCGCGGCCGACAAGGAGCGCGCCGCCCTCGCCCGCAATCACGTTCTTGCTGGCGTGAAAGCTCAGCGCGCCGAGGTCGCCGATGGTGCCGAGCGCCTTGCCGCGATAGGTCGCGCCGAGGCCCTGTGCCGCGTCCTCGACCACGGCAAGGCCCTTCGCCCGGGCGATGTCGAGGATCGTGTCCATCTCGCAGCCGACGCCCGCATAATGCACCGGCGCGATGGCGCGGGTGCGCGGCGTGATTGCCTGCTCGATCAGGCGTTCGTCCATGTTGATCGTATCGGCGCGCACGTCGATGAAAACGGGCACGCCGCCGCGCAGCACAAAAGCGTTGGCCGTGCTGACAAAGGTATAGGACGGCATGATGACTTCATCGCCGGGCTCAATGTCGAGCAGCAGGCCCATCATTTCGAGCGCGGCGGTGCAGGAATGCGTCAGGAGCGCCTTGGGCGTTCCGCTCATCGCTTCGAGGCGCGCATGGCAGGCCTTGGTGAAGCGGCCGTCGCCGGACAGGTGGCCGTCGGACAGCGCTTCCAGAAGGTAGCGCTCCTCGTTGCCGTCGAGAGACGGTCTGGAATAGGGAATAGTCACCAATCGCACTCCTGAGCGGCGTTCACCAGCCGGCGAGGAGTATGCGCAGCGCACCGGCCATTGCAACCACGCGCGGGCGCCGTCGATCGCTAGCGGAATTCCAGCCCTTCAAACGTGCCCGATCCCGACAGGCCGGGATCGTCGAGACCTCATCGCCGGCACGCTTGACTCTCTGTATGATGATGGACATGTTGACGGTCCACGGTCGACCCCTAGGCAAAGACGGCACCCGCTACGCTCCCGGAGATGTCCGTGACCGTGCGATGCAACCGACGACATGTCGGCCAGGGGCCTCCGTTCCGGTTCCGTTTCTTTCACTGACGCGGCGAAAGCTGCGTATTCGCACACGAAGTCTGAAGGTCAGCCATCATGAACACCAAGCTGTTTGAGCCGGTAAATATCGGCGCTCTGCGTCTTCGAAACCGGATTGTCATGGCGCCGATGACGCGCTCGCGGTCGGGCGCAGATGGCGTTCCGGGCGATTTGGTGGCGCCCTATTATGCCCAGCGTGCCTCGGCAGGATTGATCATCTCCGAAGGGGTCAGTCCGGCCGCGATCGGCAGGGGCTATCCCATGACCCCCGGTATCTATACAGACGCACAGGTCGAAAAGTGGCGGACGGTTACCGATGCCGTGCATCGTGAAGGCGGCCTTATCGCGCTGCAGCTCATGCATACGGGGCGCATTTCAAGCCCCGGCGCGCTGCCGGACGATGCGACGCCTGTCGCGCCCTCGGCGATCAAGGCGGAAGGTCAGGCGTTTTCCCTGACGGGGAAGCATGGCTATCGCGTGCCGCATGCGATGATGACAGCCGAGGTGCAGCAGACGATCAAAGAATATGGGGACGCGGCCCGGCGCGCGCGCGACGCAGGGTTCGACGCGGTGGAACTGCATTCGGCGTCGGGCTATCTGGCCGAGCAGTTCCTGGCCTCGAAGACCAATCATAGGACGGACCGTTATGGCGGTTCGCGCGAGAACCGGGCGCGATTTGTCATTGAGACGCTGGAAGCCATGATCGACGCGGTGGGGGCCGATCGTGTCGGCATCAAATTGGCTCCGGAATTCGCCTTCAACGACATGGCCGACGCAACGCCGCGGGAAACCTATCCGCGCCTGGTGGAAGCCATCGCGCCCCTGGGCATCGCCTATCTGCACGTCGCCCTGTTGTCACCGCTCGTGGCTGCCGAGGGGAACCCGGCCTTCGACTATCACGCCGTTCTGAGACCGCTGTTTCCCGGGGCTTACTTGCGTGGCGGCGGCCTCACCAAGGCGACGGCGGAAGCCGTGATCGAGACGGGTCAGGCGGACGCCGCGGTGTTCGGAGCGCTGTTTATCGCGAACCCCGATCTTCCCCAGCGCCTCAAACTGGATGCCCCGTTCAATACACCCGATCAGAAGACCATCTATGGCGGCGGCGCAGAAGGCTATGTGGACTATCCCGAGCTCGCGTCGGTGGGCGTTTAGAAAAGCGCGCCTCCGTCGCTGGAGTAACGAGCGGGGGCCGCGCTGTCGGCCGGCGGACGCATAAGTTCGCATCCATAGGCGGGGTGGCGCTGCACGGCGAGGCGCCGGATGTTGCGCCAGGTAATGCCGGGCCTGGCCGCATTGGCCTCCAATTTGGCCGGAAACGCGCTAGGCGCGCTTCGGTTGACCCACCATTTTCCGTGAAATATCAAACAATCAGCCACCGGCCGATCCTCCGCTTGGGCCGGCTCCGTTCGAGGAAACGACCGATGACCGCATTCGTGGACGCCTTATTCAAGCCCTTCGTGACCGGGAACCTGACCCTGGCCAACCGCATCGTCATGGCGCCCATGACACGCGGATTCTCGCCGAACGGCGTGCCCGGCCAGGACGTTGCCGACTACTACCAGCGGCGCGCGGAAGGCGGCGTCGGTCTCATCATCACCGAAGGCACGACGATCGATCATCATGCGGCGTCCCAGTCCTCGTCGCATCCCGCGTTCCACGGCGAGGAAGCCCTGGCGGGATGGAAGAAAGTCGTGGACGCCACGCATGCAGCCGGCGGCAAGATCGCGCCGCAGCTCTGGCATGTTGGAATGATGCGAAATGCGGGCCGTCCCAAGGACGACCGCGTACCCGCGGTGGGGCCATCCGGCATGAATGTGCCCGGAAAAGTGTCCGGCGAACCGATGACGGAAAGCGAAATCGCTGATGTCATCGCGGCATTCGCGCGCGGCGTGAGCGCGGCGAAGAGCATCGGATTTGACGCCGTCGAATTCCACGGCGCTCATGGCTATCTCATCGACCAGTTCTTTTGGGACGGAACCAATGTCCGCACGGACAACTGGGGCGGCAACCTGGTTGAGCGGTCGCGATTTGGCGTCGAGATCGTCAAGGCGGCGCGCGCCGCAGTGGGACCGGACTACCCCCTGATCCTGCGAACGTCGCAATGGAAGCAGCAGGATTTCACGCACAGGCTGGCCGCGACGCCCAAGGAATGGGAAGCCTTCATGCTTCCCTTTGTTGACGCGGGCGTCGATATTTTCCACTGCTCGACGCGCCGGTACTGGGAGCCGGAATTCGAGGGCTCCGATCTCAACCTTGCCGGCTGGACCAGGAAGCTCACCGGCAAGCCGACGATCACTGTGGGCAATGTCGGCCTTAGCCGCAGTTCCGATTTCGTCAGCTCGATGAAGGCGGACGGCGTTGAAACCGCCGATATCGACGAACTCGCCGAACGTCTGGCCCGGGAGGAATTCGACCTGGTCGCAGTCGGCCGCGCCCTTGTCGCAAATCCCGATTGGCCCCGCCTCATTCAGGCGCAGGACACAGCAAAGCTCAAGGCTTACTCAAAGGACGATCTCGCATCGCTGCATTAGGCCCGGCGCCCGCCCGGGTGGCGCATACATCCGGGCGGCGTTATGGCATAGTCGCGATGAAACGAGGTTCCTGTTCCCGCCATCGCCCATGCGCGGAATGAGGAACATTGATCGAGGCCGTGTGTCGTTTCAAAAGGAATGTGATCGAGAGATCGGTTCGCACGCACGCCATGACCATCAAGCGCCTCCCCTTCGAACCCGTTCTGCTGAAGCACCTCGATGCATGCGGGATCGACTATCGCGAGGTGGTCTCTTCGCCGGATTTCCGCACCCTTGACCGGCAAGGCAGACTGTATCGGCTTGCCGAATACGGATTTGCGGCCACCGGCGACCCGTTGCTCGGATTGAAAATCAGCCGCAAGACGCCGTTCAACCTCTACGGGCCCGTGTCGCTGGCGTTCCTGAGTGCATCGTCCCTGATGCAGGTCTTCCAGATCGCCGTCAAGCACCACCGGATTTTCCAAAGCTATCCAGCCCATGCGATCAGCCTGCACAAGCGCGGCGATCGGGTCTACCTGACCTACGATCATCCGATCTGGCTGGAGAAGTTTCCCAATTTCGTTCCCGATCTTTTCTTCTCTTACGTCATTCAGATGAGCCGGCATCTCACGGGCGAGAATCTGGATGCGGAATTCAAACTTGAACTGACCTACCGGGTGCCCGACCGCTTTCAGTATCAGGGCGAGCTGGGGCTGGAGGTTCAATTCGGTTCCCCGCACAACAGGATATCCGCGCCTTTGCGCGTGATGCAGCGCCGGCTCCCGGGGGCGAGCTTTCTCGGTCACGCCGGCGCCTATGCCTCGCTTGCGGACACTCTCCTGACCAACCTCGGCGAAGACGGCGGCTTGAAGGGGCGGGTCGAAGCCCTTTTGTGGCGCGACAACAAGCGATGGTCCAGCGCGGCGGAGGTGGCGCGGGCCTTGAACCTGTCCGAACGGTCCCTGCGGCGTCAATTGCACGACGAGGGCTCGACCTTCAAGCAAATCAGGGAAAGTCTGCGATTGCGCCAGGCCGGCATCTACCTTTTTGAAATGCCGGTTTCCGACGTCGCCTACCTGCTGGGATACAGGGATCTATCCACATTCAGGCGCGCCTTCCGGCGCTGGTCGGGTATGACGCCTACTGACTATATCCGAAAGAACAAGGCGCCGCAGCAGGTTCAGCCAGCCGACGCGCCGGCGACACCGGGCCGGAACGATCCATAAAGACCCGGCAGTTCGCAAGCGCGTATATATTCCGCTTTCAGCCGTTCGACGATCTCGGACACGGATTCGATGGCGGATATCCGGCCCAATCCGTGACCGGCCGACCAGACCGTTTTCCATTTGGCCTTCTGCGTTTCCTCGTCTTCGCTGAAGTCGATTTTCGGATTGGCCAAAATCAGCTCGGGATCTATGCCCGCCCGGATCAGCGTGGGCCGAAGCCAATTGGCGAACACTTTCGTCACGGCGTTTGTCAGCACCAGGTCGTCGATGGTCGACTCGATCAGCATCTGCTTGTAGTCGTCCTCCGCGAGGCTTTCATGCGTCGCGATGAACGCGGTGCCCATGATCGCGAGATCCGCGCCCGCAACCTCGCAGGCGCGGATCTCGCTGCCGCGGCTCATCCCCCCGCCGACCGCGATCATACCATCGTAGAAATCGCGAACGGCCGCGACGAAGGCGAAATTGTTCATGCGGCCCGTATGCCCGCCGGAACCGGCCGTCACGAGGATCAATCCATCCACCCCGGCCTGAACGGCTTTTTTCGCAAAGGCGACCGAGTTCACATCGGCAATGACCTTTCCGCCCCAGGCGTGAACACGTTCGACGATTTTCTGCGGCCCGCCCAGCGCCGTGATGACAATCGGCGCCCGGATATTTTCGAGAATGCTGAGCTCGGCCTCAAGGCGCGGATTGGTTGCGTGGACGACGAAATTGGCCGACCAGGGCGCCATGTGACGGCCCGCCCGTCTTTCATTGGCCTGGCCGTCCGCAATGGTTCCCACCCATTCCTCGAGAATGTCCGGGGTCCGCGCATTCGAGCAGGGAAAGCTGCCGATGACGCCGCTCCTGCATTCGGCCATCACCAGCTCGGGGCCCGAGACAAGGAACATCGGCGCCGCGATCAGCGGCAGGTCGAGCCGGCTGCGGAGGTCTTGCGAAAAGCTCAAACGTGTTTCCTCTCTGTCTCAATACAGACTGGTATCGGTCTCCAGGCCGAACAGAAGACGGCCCATTGTTTCATAGGTCGCCTGATTGACCATCACATGCTGGGCCGCGACATGGATGTCGCGAAAGCGCCGTTGCAGCGGCGAGCGGCGATAGACGGCCGTGCCGCCGGCCAGTTCGAAAATCAGGGCGACCGCCTGCCGTGACAGGTGAACGGCATTCGTCGTCGCCAGGCGCAGGTCGCGCTTGTGGTCGATCGACATTTCGCCCTTGAGCGCCGCCGCCCAGGCTGCGTCGATGGCTTCGTAAAAGAAGGCCCGGCCGGAACGGACGGCAGCCTCGGCCTTGGCGAGATCTTTCTGCGCGGTCTGTCGCTGGGACAATGCCTTGGTGCCGCCCTGAGGCACTTTGCTGCCTGCAAATTCGAGAAAGTCGTTGATGGCCGCCCGTGCGCTTCCCAGAGCCACCGCCCCGATGCCGATGGACAGAATGCCGAAGTTCGGGAAGAGGAAGATGGGATAGCTGGGCTTCGGCGCGCCGAACGAATAAGCCCGGCCTTCGGGAACGAAAACGTCCTTGACCTGATAGTCCGTCGAGCCCGTGCCCTGGAGCCCCGTGACGGTCCATGTATCGAGCAGATCAACCTCTTTCGCCAAGAAGTTGACGAGAAGGAATTGCGGCTTTCCATCCGGGCCGGGGACGATATTCCCGGCCTGATCGGCCACGAAGACGCCGCCGCCGATCACTGTCGAATTCCGGCTGCCCGATCCCCACTGCCAGCGGCCGTTGACGACATAGCCCGAAACGCCGTCCCTGACGGCTTTCACGGCCCGGCCGCTGGGCGCGAAAGCGCCGGAGGCGATCATGCCGGGCGCGGTCAGCAATTCCCTGGCCGTCTCGGTCTGGCCGCTGGCGATCGAGAATGTCGAGGTGATGCCGATGAACACGCACCAGGCCGCCGATGCATCGCCCGTCGCAAGCGTCTCGACGACTTCCGCATAGATGCGCGGCGAGCGTTCCGAACCGCCATACTCGCGCGGCACGCACACATGATAAAGCCCGTCCCTCGTCATCCGGTCGGCAATGTCCTGCGGCAAGTGACGTGTTTGCTCGATCTCGTCGGCCCTCCGCGTCAGCTCATCGACATAGCCGCGGGCGATGGCGACCAGATCGGCCTTCTTTGCCTCGGACATTACGGCGTCGCTCCCTGGCATTTTCCATCCCGTTTCAGTTTGACCGCGGACCATGAGGCGGCGGCGGCAATTCTGATCGAGATGCGGACGGGAGGGAGAGCATTTCCGGCCAACGATGGTTCCAATCCGGCCATTGCGCGATCCCAGCGCCCCGCCCGTGTTGTCTGGCCTGGGTGAGGTTACTACCTTCGCGACACGGTGACCGAAACCGGCTTCTTCCGGCGTGGCGGTCTACGGTTCGCATGGAGGAGATCGGAACAATGGCGAAGAAAAACGCGCGGCAGAAAACGGCGCTCATCACGGGCGCGTCGGCCGGCATCGGCAGGGCGACCGCCGTGGCGCTGACAAAGGCGGGCTATCGCGTGATCGGCACCAGCCGCAGCGCCAAACCCGGCGAAGTGCGCGACGGTATCCGGATGATCGCCTGCGATGTCACGTCGGACGAGTCGGTTGCGGCGGCTGTCGCGCTGGCGCATTCGGAACTCGGCCAGATCAACCTGCTCGTCAACAATGCGGGCATCGGCATCGGCATTTCGGGCGCGGCGGAGGAAAGCTCGATCGCTCAGGTTCACGCCCTCTTCGAGACCAATTATCACGGCGTCGTCCGCATGACCAATGCGGTGCTGCCCATCATGCGCAAGCAGGGCAGCGGACGCATCCTCAATGTCGGCTCCATTGTGGGGCTCATTCCGGCGCCCTACGGCGCCCATTATTCCGCCTCCAAACATGCCGTCGAGGGCTATTCGGAATCGCTCGATCACGAAGTGCGCGAGTTCGGCGTGCGCGTCGCCGTCATCGAACCCGCCGGAACCCAAACCTCATTTGAGAGCAGCACCATTCCCGCCGAAACGGTGGTTGAGGCGTACAACAAAAGCCGCGCGAAATATCTTCGGGCCTATGAGCGCGCGATGGCGTCGGCCGACACCGCTGAAAGCGTGGCCGAAACCATTCTGCTGGCGGCGCGTCAGAGAAAGCCGCTCATGCGCTATACCTCCGGCAAGGTCGCGCGCCAGGTCGCATTCGGCCGGCGCTTTCTCCCCCGCTCCCTCTTCGGCAAGGTTCTGCGCTCGCAGTTCGGCCTGAGCTGAGGTGAACCAAGGCATATCTCGATGCGGGCGGGGAGCCTCGTTCCCCGCCCGTATTGTCGTGTCCGGTGCCCTGACGCGGCGATATCTTATCCGCGTCTTGCCGCGTCTCCCTACGCCAGGTCGATGACGATATTGCCGACGACTTCGCCCGAGTCCTGTTGGTCATGTGCCTCCGCGACCGCGGAGAGCGGGAAGCGGCGGCCGATGAAGGGCCGCAGGGCGCCGGCTTCGATCGCGGCATTGATGTCGTGAATGGCGGCCGCGTGGGCCTCCTCGGACATGACATAGACGAGAACGAAGTTCACGGTGATGCCTCGAAGGACAAGCCGGTAGAACGGAATTTTGGGCGCGGCATCGGCATTGCCGGTGGCATAGGTCGAGATCACGCCGCCGACCTTGAGCACCTTGAGATTGGTTTCGAGATTCGCTTCAAACGCGACTTCGACGATACGGTCGACGCCGCGCCCGAACGTCGCCGCCTCGATGCGCGCCGCAACGTCCTCGCGCTTGCGGTCGATGACGAGGTGGGCGCCGGCTTCGCGCGCGGCTTGCGCTTGCGCGGGCTGGCTGACAGTCGCGATCACATAGGCGCCCGCCCAACGCGCGAGCTGAACGGCCGCGTGGCCGACAGCTCCGCCGCCGCCCTGGACCAGCACGGTTTGGCCCTGCAAGCCGCCATTTGCAAACAGGCAGCGATGCGCGGTCATGGCGGGCACGCCAAGGGAGGCCCCGAGTTCGAAGCTCGCATTGTCCGGCAGACGAGCGGCGTTCCGCGCGGGCACGCACACAAGCTCCGCCGCCGTGCCGAAAGCGCGTCCGTCCCTCTGGCTCTCATATAGCCAGACGCGCTCGTTCAGCCGGTCTTTCGGCACGCCCGGCCCCACGGCCTCGATCGTGCCGGCGCCATCATTATGCGGCACGATCCGGGCGTAAGGCATGTCCTTGTATCCGCCCCACCCGCCCCGGGTCTTGGTGTCGGACGGGTTCACGCCCGAGACCGAAACGCGCACCAGCACTTCGCCCGGTCCGGGCTGGGGATCGGGCATGTCGCCGACGATGATGACGTCATGCGCGGGGCCTTTGCGCTCGTAATAGGCAGCTTTCATTCTTCTCTCCCAAATAGCTGGCTCGGGCCGTCCTGCGTCCGGCGGCGGCGTCAAACAGGCAGGGGCCGGTTGTTGCCATCTAGGAACTCGACGGTCGTGAACAAGAGATCGGTCGAGCCGATATTCTCCAGATCGTGAATCATGAACTCGCCCGGACCGAATGTCAGGTGTTTCGTCTCGCCGGCTCGATAATCGATCTCCGACGTCACGCCCCTATGGTTGCGGGAACGGCCGCGACCGGGCGTCACCGCCGTCCAGAAATAATCGAGGACGTGCTTGTGAAAGCCGAGCCGCTCGCCGGGCCTGAGCGCGATGCTCCAGACCCGGACGCGCTCGGTTTCCGAGACAAGACGTTGACCGACGCGCCCGTTCGTCTCCGCTTCGGCAAGCTCCTGACGGAGCGCCGGACTCCAGCCGTCGAATGCGGCCGCGGGCGGCGTTTGCGATGTCTCCATGTCTCAATCCCTCCGGTCGTGAGTGAGGCCGGGGCCGTTTCCGGGAATCCGGAAATGGCCCTGTCTGTTTTTCGCTTCCCGGCGGAAAACCGCCGCGCACTTTTCCCGAACCGCGTCAGGCAGCAATTCCCGCCGCCACGGCCGTCTCGGCCATCACAGCTTGCGGCTGCCGGTGGCGCTCGGCGAGGCGGCGCTCCTCCTCGGTC
>DASVNC010000176.1:0-3452 GCA_036384055.1 Parvibaculum sp. | reverse complement strand
ATGGGCTTCGGCACCTCGACGCTGCGCTTCGTGCCCGATTACCGCGTCAACGGGAAGTGGCGGCGGCTTGCCGGCATTCTCGAAGCGTCCTGGCGCGTCGTGACGATCTTCGGGCTTGTCGCGATGGCGGGGGGCCTCGTTGCGCTGATGTTCTTCCGGCATGAGGTCGCGCCTTACTATCTGGCGCCGCTTGCCATCGCGCTGATCTGCGTTCCGGCTTTTGCGCTCACCGACACGCTGGAAGGCACGGCGCGAGCTTTCGGCTGGGTCAATCTCGCCTATCTGCCGGCTTATATCGTCCGTCCGGTCGGCATCGTGCTGATCGGCGGGATCATCTATTTCACTGCGGGCGAACTCACCGGATTTGCTGCCGTCGTCGGCGCGCTGGGTGCGACGCTCGTCACGCTTGCCGGGCAACGGTTGATGCTGTCGCGGCGGATCGCGAAAACGATCCCGGCGGCAAAGCCGTTCCGGCATACGCGCCACTGGATCATGGCGTCGATGCCGCTGGTGCTGGCCGAGGGACTTTACCTCGTGCTGCTCAACACCGACATCGTGCTGCTCGGCGCTTATGTCGATCCGGATCATGTCGGCATCTATTTTGCGGCAACGCGGATCGTCAATCTTGTCGTCTTCATCTATTTCGCCGTGGCCGCGCTCGCGGTGCCGAAGTTCGCCGAACTGCATTCAAAGGGCGACCAGGCGGGACTTCAGGCATTCGTCCACGACATCGTGCAGTGGATCTTCTGGCCGACGCTACTCGCGGTTGCCGTCATTCTCGCTTTCGGTCATTTCGCGCTCGGGCTTTTCGGCGCGGACTTCGAGAACGGCTACCCGCTTCTGGCGGTGCTGATGCTGGGCTTCCTTGCGCGCGCCTCGACCGGCCCGATCGAATATCTCCTCAACATGACGGGCCACCAGAACGTCACGGCCGCGGCCTACGGCGCGGCGGCGCTTCTCAACATTGTCCTCAACCTGCTGCTCATCCCGCGCTTCGGACTGATCGGCGCGGCAAGCTCGACCGCGATCTCGCTCATCGTCGCCAGTCTCTGGCTCTTTCTTGCCGTGCGCCGCCGTCTCGGCATCACCGCCTTCATTTTTTCTCCCCGGCAGAAATAGCGTTCATGACCGATCTTCAGCGCAATCCGCATTTTCTGAGCTGGCCGCACAAAGCGGCTGCTACGCCGGTGACGGCGCTTTCGGTTGAAAGGCTCAGCCACGCGGCGCGGTTTCTGCTCGATTGCCCGCCGAATGCCGACGTCGTGGTGCTCGAAAGCGCCGACGCCGTGACACCTTACATGGACACAATCGATGCATTGGCGGCGTCATCGACCGATAGCAACCCGCTGTTTGAAGCCGCGACGCTCGCCGCCGCCATGACGCATTTGCAGTCAGGCGGCCCGGTCCGTGTGGCGCTTGTCTGGAGCGAACCCTCCAACGACGGCACGCGAATTCTGCTTGGGGCGTTCCCATATCAAATGCGGCGCGGCTATCTCGGCCTGCCGCTTCGGGTCTGGACGATCTGGACGCATATTCACGGCTTCCTCGCGACGCCGCTCGTGCGCGCCGGGCATGAGCGCGCGGCGATCCGGCGCTTTCTTCGCTTCGCCGATCAATCCAGCGCGCCGCTGATGCGCTTTCCGCTTTTTGAGGCAGACGGCGCTTTCGGTCCCGCGCTGGCCGATGTGCTGGGCGAACGCGCTTTGCCTTTCGTCGAGACCGGGCGGCGCGAACGCGCTTTGCCTTTCGTCGAGACCGGGCGGCACGAACGAGCCTTCCTGAAGAGCGACCTCGACGGCGACGCCTATCTCGCTGTGCATATGCGGAAAAAGAAGCGCAAGGAATATAACCGGCAGTGGAACCGCTTCGCTGAAATGGGCGATCTCAAATTCGAGGCGAATGACGGCGGCGAGCTGGACGGCTGGCTGGAGCGGTTCTTCTGGCTTGAGCGCAGCGGCTGGAAAGGCAAGCGTGGAACGGCGCTGGCAGAGCGGCCGAACGAGCGCGCCTTCTTCGAGGCCATGTGCCGCGATGCCCGCACAGCGAACAAGTTCCACGCCGCGCAGATCACGCTCGACGGCAAACCCGTAGCCATGCTGGCGAGTTTCGTCGCCGGGGGCGGCGCCTACAGCTTCAAGATCGCCTATGACGAGGCATATGCGCGTTTCTCGCCGGGCGCACAGTTGATGATGCGGGTTATCGGGGCGTTCCACGACGATCCGCGGATCTCATGGGTCGACAGCTGCGCGATCCCGAACCACCCGATGATCGATCATATCTGGGCCGAGCGCCGCGCCATTCGCGAGGTGAATGCCGCGACATCGCATCGCTTGAGCGCCCATCTCGTTGCCTATTCCGCGCGCGCGACGCATCTGGCCGAACGCGGCTGGAGCTTTGCGCGCGCCGTCTATCACCGTCTGCGCAGGAAGGTTGAACATGAGCAAGCTCATTGAAGTCGAAAAGGGCGCCGTCGGCGCGGAGATGCCGGTGCGGACATTCCGTCTGAAACATCAGCTGAAGGATCATCCGCTGTTCCGACTCGACCGGCTGGCGCGGCTGGCGGCGTCGCTGCCTGCCGATCAGGTCGAGTTCAACGGTCCCGTGCAGCCCAATCAGGATCCGTCGCTGACGCCATCCAACGGTCTCAGCGCGGAGGAAACGGTTCGCCGCATCGAGGATTGCAAATCCTGGATGGTCATCAAGAACGCCGAGAGCGATCCGGAATACAAGGCGCTGCTCGACACCTGCCTCGATGAGGTGGCCGAGCAGACGCATGGCATCATGGGCGGCGCGAAAAAGCGGCAGGCGTTCATCTTCGTCACCTCGCCGAACAACGTGACGCCGCTGCATATGGATCCGGAATACAACTTTCTGCTTCAGGTGCGTGGAACGAAGCGGATGAGCCTTTTCAACCACAAGGACCGGAATATCGTTTCCGAAGAGAAGCTGGAACTATACCCTGGCAAGCACCGCAACCTGCCTTACTTCGACGATTTCGAGGCCGTCGCGACGCAGCAGCATCTGACGCCCGGCGACGCGATCTTCGTGCCGCTCTTCGATCCGCATTGGGTGCAGAACGGTCCGGACGTTTCCGTGTCCTTCTCGATCACCTGGCACACGGACTATTCGTTGCGGATGGTGAAGCTCTCCTACGTCAATGCGGCCTTGCGCAAGTTCGGCATGCCCCAGGCGAGCGCGGGCACCCATCCGGCGCTCGATGCCGTCAAGATCGCGGCATACGACATCGCCCGGCCGGTCTACGACGCGATGAAGAAGCTCCTCGGCGACCGCCGCAAGGCCGTGGCTCTGGTGTTCGGACGGAAGGCGGCGACGGCCAGTTAGCGGCGTTGCGGCTGCGCGACCTCGTCGGCTATAAGGAGGGAACTTCCATCGGGCGCGTGCCCGCATCGTGGGGTTCCGGCTTATGGCCAAGCAATTTCCGCAGATCGACA
>DASVNC010000175.1:0-6809 GCA_036384055.1 Parvibaculum sp. | reverse complement strand
CTGGCTCGACCTGTGCCGGGGTCCGCATCTGCCCTCGACCGGCAAGCTCGGCAAGGCCTTCAAGCTGACGAAACTTGCCGGCGCCTATTGGCGCGGCGACAGCCGCAATGAGATGCTTCAGCGCATCTATGGCACGGTCTGGGCGAACGAGGCGGACCTCAAAGCCTATCTGACGATGATCGAGGAGGCCGAAAAGCGCGACCATCGGCGGATCGGCCGCGAGATGGACCTCTATCATTTTCAGGAAGAGGCGCAAGGCTCGGTCTTCTGGCACCCCAAGGGCTTCGCCATCTACAACCAGCTCGAAGCCTATATTCGCCGCCGCCTTAACAGGTCCGGTTATGTCGAGGTGAAGACGCCGCAGCTCATGGCCTCGAAGTTCTGGGAGGCGTCGGGCCATTGGGGCAAGTACCGCGAAAACATGTTCGTGGTGCCGGATGAAGTTCCGGGTACGGAAGAAGAAGGCCCTGTTCTGACCGGCAAGGGCGACCTCATGGCGCTGAAGCCGATGAACTGCCCGGCGCATGTCCAGATTTTCAATCAGGGCATCAAGAGCTACCGCGATCTGCCGATCCGCATGGCGGAGTTCGGCTGCTGCCATCGCAACGAGGCGCATGGCGCGCTGCACGGGCTGATGCGCGTGCGCCAGATGACGCAGGACGACGCGCATATCTTCTGCACGGAAGACCAGATCCAGTCGGAGACGGAGCATTTCGTCAATCTTCTCTATGCCGTCTATCAGGACATGGGCTTTGCCGATGTCGTCATCAAACTTGCGACGCGGCCGGAAAAATTTGGCGGCACCATCGAACGCTGGGACGCGGCTGAAAAGGCGCTGGGCGACGCGCTGCGTGCGACGGGGCATGATTTTGTCATCGCGGCGGGCGAGGGCGCTTTCTACGCGCCGAAGCTCGAATTCCATCTGAAGGACGCCATCGGCCGGTCATGGCAGGTGGGGACGCTGCAGCTCGACTATGTGCTGCCGGAGCGGCTCGATGCGACCTATGTCGCGGAAGACGGTTCGCGCAAATACGCGGTCATGCTTCACCGCGCCATTCTGGGCACGCTGGAACGCTTCATCGGCATTCTGATCGAAAGCAGCGCCGGTAAGTTGCCGATGTGGCTGGCGCCGGTGCAGGCCGTGGTGACGACCATCGTGTCGGATGCCGACGACTATGCGCGCGAGGTGGCGGGGCTGCTGGAAGATGCCGGCATCCGCGTCGAACTCGACGTCCGCAACGAGAAGATCAACTACAAGGTGCGCGAGCATTCGGTCGCCAAGGTGCCGCTGATGTTCGTGGCCGGCAAACGCGAGGCGGAGGAGCGGACGGTCTCGATCCGCCGTCTCGGTTCGCAGGAGCAGAAAGTCGTCCCGCTCGACGAGGCGATCAAGGCGCTGGTCGCCGAGGCGACGCCGCCCGACCTCGCGCCAGCAAGGGCGCGCGCCGCGGACGCCGCGGAATAAGCGTTTCCATGCCGGCCCCGGCATAAGGCCGGGCGGTCGCCTCATGAATGCGAGCGCCGCTGCGTGTCGGACTTGCCACAGCGGATCGTGTTCAACTTGCGATCACAAATGGCAATCTGGAGGACGCGGACGATGGGATCGGCTTGGCGCCTTGCCGTGCTGTCGCTCAGCCTGTGGGTGGCCCTGGCGGCAAATGCGGTTGCCGATCAGATCGACCAGCCGCTGCCGCCCGGCGTCATGGCGCCGATTTCGATGGCGCCCGTCGCAAGCGGCGGCGAGACGATCGATCCTGCTGCCGTGCCCGCGCCGCCCAGCCTTCAATGGCGCATTCTGAAAGCCGAGTGGAGCGCCAGCGACGAGCGCGCCTATGGCGAATTCGTGCATGCGCTGGGCGCGAGCGATTGCCGCACGGTTGATGAGTGCCTGAAGAGTCCGGCGAATATTTATCGCCACAACGATCCGGCGGGATTTACCTTTTTTGCCGACTGCGCCGACCTCGCTTATGTGCTGCGCGCCTATTACGCCTGGAAGAACGGCTTGCCGTTTTCCTATGCGAGCGACGTGGCGGCCAACGGCAATTCCAACGACCTGCGTTATTCGCGTTACGGCAACTATGTCGTTCAGCGCACCGACGTCATCACGCGGGCGCCGGGGCGTTTCCCCAATGCGCGGATCGTGATCGGGATGCTGCTCGATTCCATTTCGACGGCCATGTACCGCGTGCCGCCGGATGTGAAGCGCGGCGAGCCGGCGGACTTCTATCCGGTGAAGATCGCGCCCGGCGCGATCCATCCCGGCACCGTCATCTACGATCCGAACGGACACGCGGCCACGGTCTACGATGTCGACGGCGAGGGCCGCATCCGCTTCATCGATTCCCATCCCGACAATTCGGTGTCGCGCGGCGACTATGGACGGCGGTTCGTGCGCGCCTCGCCACCGATGGGTGCGGGCTTCAAGAATTGGCGGCCGTTGAAACTTGTCGGTGCGACGCAGGCGCCCGACGGCTCCTATGTCGGCGGACATATCGAGGCGACGCCGGACGACAAGCTCGCCGATTTTTCGCTCGAACAGTATTTCGGCAATGCCGATCCGGCAACGCGCGACTGGCAGATGGCGCTCTTCGTCTTCAACGGCGAGGTGGTCGATTATTACGACTTCGTGCGCCGCGCCGTGGCCGGCCACGATATCGTCTATGACCCGATCATTGAGACGCGCAGCATGATCAAGGGGCTCTGCGACGATCTCGGCTACCGCGCCGAGGCGGTCGATATCGCGGTCAAAGCCGGGATCAGCGGACAGGCGCATCCTGACCGGCTGCCGGAAAACATTTACGGCACGTCGGGCGATTGGGAAACCTATTCGACGCCTTCGCGCGATGCGCGTCTCAAAGTGTCGTTCACGGAATTGCGCGATCAGGCCGCGCGCTTTCTCGGCATGGCGGCGGCGCACAGCAAGAACATCGCCTATGGCGGCAGCGATCTGGCGGGCGACCTGGCCGCGACCTATCGCGCGGAAACGGCAAGCTGCGTCGTCAGCTACCGGGCGAGCGACGGCGCAATGCGGACGATGAGCTTCGAGGAAGCGCGGTCGAGGCTCTTCAAGTTCGCCTTCGATCCTTATCTTTGCCCGGAGCGGCGCTGGGGGGCGACCGATCCCGCGGAGCTTGCAACTTGCGCGGACGACGCGGTGAAGCACCGCTGGTATGACGCCGAGCAGCGGCTTCGTAACCAGACGGAACGCACTTACGACGCGCGCATGGATTTTTCGCTCGGCGATCTTGAAGCCCATGCGCCCGGCAGCGGCTGGGACCAGCCGCCCGATGTCGATGTGCTGGCTTTTCTGGAACGGAGCCGCCACGTGCCGATGCCGGGAAAAGCCGCCGAGGCGGCACCGGCGGACCTGCGCGGCTCAGAAGCGATACCACAGACCAAGGCTCAGTGACCGCTCGCGGATGCTATTGCGGCCGGAGATGGTCTGCATGCCGCCCAGCTCCAACGAAATCGCGGGCGTGATTTCACGGACAAGCGAGAGACCGAGTTTGTTTCGCGTCACGTCGTCGGCTGCCTGGCGGCTGCCCGTCAGCGTGGTGAAGTTCTCGCTCTTGATGAGCATCATCGTGCGGGCGAACAGGTTGACGCCCATCGTGATGTTGGTCTTGACCTCATCGGACCGGCCGCCTTGTCGATGACGATAGCCGACCAGCGTATCGTTGAAGCCCTTGATCCCGAAGAACGTGAAGCTGCGTCCGAAGGCGATGTCGATTTCACCATCGAGGTCGCCGCGCCGGGAGGACGCCGGATCGTCTCCGGAACTTGCGCCATGCAGCACGGCGAGCGTCTGGACCGAAAACAACGTGTCCTGCCACGTGCCGATCGCATAGCGCGCGCCGAGTTCGAGCCGCGACAGGCCTTTCTGGCGGTGATGCTCGCCGTAATAGTTCGTGTCGTCGCTGGTGTAGGCGATTTCGGAGACGAAGGTTACATCCTTCGTCCAGCCATATTCGCCGTAGCTGGCAAGTTCCTCTTTGGTGTAGGGGCTCTGGCGATGGAGCTTGCCGTCAGGTCCATATCCTTCGTCGGCGCGGGTCGACGTGTAGGAAGTGATGACCTGTCCCTGGCCGGCAGGCTGGGGCCAGGCGCCCGCGTAAACCGACGTCGGCACCGCCGCCGATGCCGCCACCATTATGCCCGCCGCCACACGCGCGCTAAAAATCGCGCGCGTCCGTGAAAAAATCACGGGATGCCCCTTTGTTGCCCCATATGGATGGTGAGTGAGCGGCTTGCGCCTGTAAAGGCTGGCGGCTTACCTTCTTCGCCTTCTCGGAAACAAGGATCGTCTCATTGTCCCGCTCTCAGGAAACACTCGACCTTTTGCTGACGCGCCGCTCGGTGAAGCCGGCCGGCATGGCGGCGCCCGGCCCGACCGACGCCGACCTCGAACTTATCTTGCGGGCCGGCGCGCGGGTGCCCGATCACGCCAAGCTCGTGCCGTGGCGCTTCATCACCTTCCGGGGCGAGACGCGGCGCGCTTTCGGCGAGGTTCTGAAGAACGTGTTCGCCCGCAACGAGCCGCGGGCCGATGCCGATCGGCTGGCGCTGGAAGGGGCGCGCCTGCTTCAGGTGCCGGTCGTGGTCGCTGTCATTTCGCGGATCGTGCCGCACAAGAAGGCGCCCGAATGGGAGCAGGTGCTGTCCGCCGGGGCGTCATGTCAGAACATGCTCGTGGCCGCGACGGCGCTGGGCTACGCCTCCACATGGGTGACCGAATGGTACGCCTACGATGCCGACGTCGCGCGTGCGTTGGGCCTGGCGGAAAACGAGCGGGTGGCCGGCTTCATTTATTTCGGCACCGCGACCGGGCCGAAGGATGAGCGCGACCGGCCGAACCTCGCGGACATCACGCAGGAGTGGAAACCCGCCTCGTAGAGGCTTTCTCAGTTGCCGCGGCGGGCGAAGGCGCCTTCCTGATGCATGGCGGTGAGCCGGCCCTGGCGCAGGGCCACGGTCCGCACGGCGGATTTCTTGCCGTCGCCCGTCGGCGGCTCCTTGCCGAATAAGTGGTGCCGGTGATCGACGATGTAGCAGATGGTGACGAGCCCCAGCAGCAGGCCGGTTGCGATGCCCGCGCCGTGACTCTTGAGGAACGTCATCCCCGTCAGCACGACGCTGGCCAGCAAAAGCATCAGCGCAAAGGTCATCTTGAAGGCACGCATCGCCCATTCCCCGCTACCCGACAGCCGGCATACCGTGTGAGTATAGCCTGCGTCCGCGTCAAAGCGAAAATGTGATGGTTCATGGCTGATACGAGCGCGGGAGGCCGCAAGATCAGGGGGGTGCTGTTCGACAAGGACGGCACGCTCTTCGATTACAACCTGACCTGGGTGCCGATCATTCTGGAAGCGGCGCGGCTGACCGCGCGCGGCGATGAAGACCTCGCCCGGCGGCTGATGGCGGCGGGCGGTTATGACGCGACGAGCGGCAAGGTGAGGTCCGGCAGCGTCATCGCCGCGGGCGACACGCCCGATCTCGTCGAGGTCTGGCTTGCGGATGCGCGCGGCTGGCAGGCGGACGTCCTGCTGTCGCGGCTCGATGCGCTGTTCACGGCGCGGGCGGCGGACGCCTCGGTGCCGGTGACGGATTTGCCGGGCCTGTTCGGCGTTCTTCGGGCGCGCGGCTACAGCCTCGGCATCGCCACCAATGACGGCAAGGCTTCGGCGCTGGCAACCATCGACCGCTTCGATCTTGCCGGGCATCTCGAATTTCATTGCGGCTATGACAGCGGTTACGGCTCGAAGCCCGGCCCCGGCATGGTGCATGCCTTTTGCGAGGCGGTCGGGCTCGCGCCGGAATATGTGGCGGTCGTCGGCGACAACAAGCACGACTTCGACATGGGGCAGGCGGCGGGTGTCGGGTTGAAGGTCGGCGTTCTCACCGGCAACAGCGAGGCGCACGATCTCGCGCCTCATACCGATTATGTGATTGCCAATGTCGCGGAACTGCCGGCGCTCCTCGAAATCGTCGAGCAGGGCGCGTCCTCTTTGTTTTAGCGCCAGCTTGTCGGCTTGACGTCGAAAGCGAGGCTGATGCGTTGCACATCGCCCGTGAACGGCACGGTGCGATGAAAGACGTAAGACGGGAAAAAAAACGCGTCGCCTTCCCGGGGTTCGTAGACCAGCGATTGCGGCTCGAACCCGGCATTGAAGTCGGGCGGCGGGTGGCCGAATTCGATCCAGCCGTCATTTGACTTGTCGCCCGCGCCCATGCTCGGCGGCAAGGCGACGTAGTAGACGCCGCTCATCCAGCCGCCGACGTGAATATGCGAATGCTGGTGGCCGCCCTCGGCGAGCAGCGTGCCCCACATGTCGAGGCGATAGGTGCGCGGCACCCGGCTGAAATAGGGGTGAAGTTTTTCCGTTTTGATGTTGTCGAAATGAGCGTCGATGGCGCGCCGCAGTGCCGCCTCGAAAGCGAGATAAGGTTCACGTGGATTGTCGAGCAGAAGCCCGGTCTGGCCGCCCTTGCGCGTCGCCTTGCCCGCCGGTTCCCATGTCTGCGTCGGATCGGCGCGCAGCGCCTCGGCGAGCGCGGCATTCATTTCGGCGATCGAGGCGAAGCCCGGCGGCGGCGTCAGCGAGGTGCGGGTGATGGTGCGGGCAAGTTCGGCACGGAAGCCGCCCGGCATCTGGCCCATCTCCTGCGCGCGTGCATAGGGCGCCCAGGCGGCGGCGCGGCGCTCCGGCCCGAATTTGGTCAAGGCGCGGTCGAACATTTCGGAAGCCTCGCGCGCATTGCCGCGGCGGAGCTTCGCCAGCGCGAGGCTCACATAGACGAGGCCGTCCGTC
>DASVNC010000174.1:0-19626 GCA_036384055.1 Parvibaculum sp. | reverse complement strand
GCCCTGTTCTGAATGAGGCGCCGGACTGAGGCGCCGCCGCCGGGCAGGTGAAGGATGTTAACCCTTTGGGAGGGTATGGGGTCGATCCTTCAGGTCCGACAAGAATAGGTGAAAAAAACCTAACGAGGAAGTTCTTATAGTCAAAACACTTGGCCTCGCGCAAGAGGCCGCGATCTGCTGCTCGGGGGAGGACGCGGATTTGAATACGAAGGAGTTGCTGCTCAGCGTGCTGATGGCGGGGCCCGCGACGGGTTACGACATCAAAAAAATTCTGGAGCAAGAAGTTTCCAGGGTCGTCGATGTGACGATCAGCAACATCTATCCGGCGCTGAACGAGTTGGCGGATGAGGGGCTTGTGCGATACGAGCGCATCGAGCAGGAGAGCCGGCCAAACAAGAAGCTCTACGAAATCACCGATGCCGGACGCACCGTCTGCATTGACGCGCTGATGACATGCGATGCCCGTCACCGCTTGCGTTCGGAGTTCATGTTCATCCTGAGCTTTGCGCCTTATTTGCCAAAGGCGCGGGTCTCGCAGCTTCTCGATATACGGCTCGCCGAAAACGAGGTCGCCCGGGCCTCGGTGGATTCGCTGGAGCGGGACGGATCGCCGGTGACCGGCGCGCTGTCTGCCGGCCAGAGGTTCTGCATGGGGCTTGGCCGCACCCTGATCGAGGCGGAGCGGGACTACATCGAGAACAATCGTGACTGGCTGATCAGCCAGGCCCCCGAAACCGTCGAACTTGAGCGAATCGTGCCGGAAAGACGGCTCGGCAGCGTCGGATAGAGGGAGCGTCGAGCCCCTTTCGCTCCGGGCGGGTCTCCGCTAAAAAGCGGCACCGAAAACCCGAGCGGAGTTTGAGCGAACATGGCAGCGATCATCGACATTATCGGCCGCGAAATTCTGGACAGCCGCGGTAATCCGACTGTCGAGGTCGACGTGATCCTCGAAGATGGCGCCACGGGGCGTGCCGGCGTGCCTTCAGGCGCTTCAACCGGCGCGCATGAAGCCGTCGAGCTTCGCGACGGGGGCGCCCGCTACAAAGGCAAGGGTGTTCTCAATGCCGTCGCCGCCGTCAATGGCGAGATCTTCGACACCGTGGGCGGCATGGATGCGGGCGAACAGATCGCCATAGACCAGGCGATGTGCGAGCTCGACGGTACGCCGAACAAATCGCGCATCGGCGCCAACGCCATCCTCGGCGTTTCGCTCGCGGTCGCCAAGGCGCAGGCGCAGTCGCTCGGCCAGCCGCTCTTTCGTTATCTCGGCGGCCCGACCGCGCGTGTGCTGCCCGTGCCGATGATGAATATCGTCAATGGCGGCCAGCATGCCGACAATCCCATCGACATTCAGGAGTTCATGATCGTTCCGGCCGCGGCGGAAACTTTCGCCGATGCCGTGCGGATGGGCTCCGAAGTTTTTCACACGCTGAAGTCGGAACTGAAAGCCGCCGGGCACAATACGAATGTCGGCGATGAAGGCGGCTTCGCGCCGAACCTTGCATCGACGGAAGACGCCATCGGCTTCGTCATGAAGGCGATCGAGAAAGCTGGCTACCGGCCGGGTGAGGACATCTATCTCGCTCTCGATGCCGCCTCGACGGAGTTCTACAAGAAGGGCGTCTACGATCTGGAAGGCGAGGGCAGGAAACTCGATGCCGGCGGCATGGTCGATTACTGGCGCAAGCTTGTCGGCAATTATCCGATCATCTCCATCGAGGACGGCATGGCCGAGGACGATTGGGAAGGCTGGAAGGCGTTGACCGACGCCATCGGCGACAAGGTGCAGCTCGTGGGCGACGATCTCTTCGTCACCAACAAGGTCCGTCTCGCGGACGGTATCGCCAAAGGCGTCGCCAATTCGATCCTCGTCAAGGTGAACCAGATAGGCTCGCTCACCGAAACGCTTGAAGCGGTCAACATGGCCCACAAGGCGAGCTACACCGCCGTCATGTCGCATCGCTCCGGCGAAACCGAGGATGCAACGATTGCCGATCTCGCGGTCGCGACGAATTGCGGTCAGATCAAGACGGGCTCGCTGGCGCGTTCCGACCGTCTGGCGAAATACAATCAGCTCATCCGCATCGAAGAGCTGCTCGGACCGTCGGCCGAATACGCCGGACGAAACGTCCTCAAGCGCTGACGAAGACAACAGATTCAGCGATCGATTGCGCTCGACTCAAGGCGGCGCAAACAGAACATCTGCGCGCGCGGTGTGTCTGTAATATGTAATAAAATGTTTTTGTGGGATTCGTTTAATGCAAGCGCCGCAAGGTTTCTTGCGCACATGGCCGCGTGCTTTCAAAATCGTAATGTGCAGGCAATGTCCTCTCGATTGACTTCGCGTACCGATGTCGATGACCGGATAACAAGGCCAAAGCGCCTAATCCGATATTCGATCGGACACCGATGGAGGGAGGTTTTCCACGATGAAGATTTCACACGTGGCATTCGCCGCGCTCGTGGCGTGTGCGCCGCTATCAGCAAAAGCACAAGTACCGCAGGCGCAGGTCGATCGCCTCGGCAATGATTTGACGCCGATTGGCGCCGAGAAGGCGGGCGAGGGCGACATTCCGGCCTGGACAGGCGGACTGCCGACCGTGCCGAGCAATGTCACCTACAAGCCGGGCGACCATCTGCAGGATCCGTTCGCCAGCGATCCGATCAAATACACGATCACCGCATCGAACATGGCGCAGTACGACAAGGTTCTGCCGGACGGCTACAAGGCCCTGATGAAGGCCTATCCCGACTACAAGATGAACGTCTATCAGACGCGCCGGACCTGCGCTTATCCGGACCGCGCTTATGCCGCAACGAAGAACAACGCCAAGGTCGGCGTTCTCAATGGCGGCGGCTCGGGCGTCGGCGGGGCCATCATGGGCTTCCCCTTCCCGATCCCGAACAATGCCAACGAGATCATCTGGAACCACACGCTGCGCTATCGCTCGTTCAAGGCGACACGTCAGTTCGCGGCGGCGCCCGTGACCCGCAGCGGCGACTACACGCTGACCATCGTGCAGGACGAGGCGATTCTCGACTGGTCGAATCCCGAGATGAAAAAGGCCGAAGACCTCAACAACACCTCGATTTACTACATCGCCAACACGATCGCGC
Organism: Parvibaculum sp.; assembly: GCA_036384055.1. Lineage (GTDB taxonomy): Bacteria > Pseudomonadota > Alphaproteobacteria > Parvibaculales > Parvibaculaceae > Parvibaculum. The sequence continues at coordinate 16,509 of DASVNC010000174.1, read as the reverse complement.
CTGCTCGTGAAGCGGGTAACGTGATCCTGGTGCTCGAGGCCCTCAACGCCACGCTCAATGGCGGTCGCCAGGCCTGGCAGTACAGCCCCGGTACGCGCCGCGTCCGTCGCGCGCCGAACATCGCCTATGACAATCCGGGCACCAACTCGGACGGTCTGTCGACCTCGGACTCCTTCGACGGCTATAACGGCGCGACCGACCGCTACGACTGGCAGATCATCGACAAGAAGCCGATGATCATCGCCGCCAACGACTACAAGGCGGAATCGTCGAAGTACAAGGACTTCATCAAGCCCTTGCACCTCAACCAGGATGACATCCGCTACGAGCTCCACCGCACCTGGAACTTCGAGGCGCGGCTGCGGCCCGACACCCGCCACATCTATGCGCGCCGCGTCTATCACAACGACGAAGACGCCTGGGAGATTGCGTCGGCCGAACTTTATGACGGCCGTGGCCAGCTCTGGCGCGTTCAGGAGCTCCAGGAGTTGCAGCGCTACAACGTGCCGCTCTGCGGTTCGGGTGCGGAGATCGTCTACGACCTCCAGGCCGGTCGTTACCTGGCTCTCGCAATGCAGAACGAAGAGCCGCCGGTGAACTACTTCGCGGACGAGCTGGACAAGAGCCGTTACACGCCGAACTCAATCCGCCAATTGGGCGTGCGGTAAGTTCCCTCCACGGTCTTATCGCCAAACTGGGCTGCGCACTCATCGGGAGCGCGCAGCCCTTTTCTATGACGTCGATGCCTGTCTGCACGCGCATTGCGAAGTTTCTTGCGAGACATATTGACGACAGGAATCCAACTGTGATTCCTTGTGGTTCATGAAGGACTTGGGTTTGATTCGAACGAGAGAGCCGCTGCGCCTGCGCCACGCGCTGATCCCGCTCGTCTGCCTGATCGTGATTTCCTATTTCGCGTATCACGCCGTCTATGGACGCCACGGTTTCATTGCCTGGCTGAGCCTGCAAAATCGTGTCGATACGCTGGAACAGCAGCTGGCCGAGGTGCGGGCGACGCACGATCAACTCGACCGTCAGGTTGCGTTGTTGCGGCCGGAGAGCCTCGATCCGGATCTTCTCGACGAGCGCGCCCGCGCCACGCTTGGCCTTGCCAATCCGAACGACATCGTGATCTTTCGCGACCGCCCCGCCGCTGCGGCGCCGCGCTAAACCCTTGGCGCTGTAAAGCGATTAACTGAATTTCAGTTAATTTAAAATTTCATCATATTATTCAGATATTTACGGTACAGTCTTATACGAGGCTGAACGTCGCAACGACGCATTCGGCTCCTGTCCCAGCCGGTACCGCCGGCCCGCAAGCGGATTAAACATGGCCAAAAAACCCGCCATCAAATCGCCGCCCCCGAAATCCGCCGCCAGAAAGCCGGCGCCGAAGAAAAAGGCGGCCAAGGCAGACCTTCAACCGGCGTCGTCGCGCGCCGACGATCTGAAGGCCTACCGCGAGATGCTGCTGATCCGGCGTTTCGAAGAGAAGGCCGGTCAGATGTACGGCATGGGTCTCATCGGCGGTTTCTGCCATCTCTATATCGGTCAGGAAGCGGTCATCGTCGGCATCATGGGCGCGGCGAAGCCCGGCGACCAGATCGTCACCGGTTATCGCGATCACGGCCACATGCTCGCCTGCGGCATGGACCCCAAGGGCGTCATGGCCGAGCTGACCGGCCGCGAAGGCGGTTACTCAAAAGGCAAGGGCGGCTCGATGCACATGTTCAGCGTCGACAAGGCCTTTTACGGCGGCCACGGCATTGTCGGCGCGCAGGTTCCCATCGGAACGGGGCTCGGCTTTGCCAACAAATACCGCGGCAACGACAATGTCAGCCTGACCTTCTTCGGCGACGGCGCGGCAAACCAGGGCCAGGTCTATGAGAGCTTCAACATGGCGGAGCTCTGGACGCTGCCGGTGATCTACGTGGTCGAGAACAATCAGTATGCGATGGGCACCTCCATCGCCCGCGCCTCGGCGCAGACGAACCTGTCGAAGCGCGGCGTCAGCTTCAACATTCCGGGCGAACAGGTCGATGGCATGGATGTGCGCGCCGTGCGCGCCGCCGCCGAAAAGGCGATGGCCTGGTGCCGCGCCGGCAAGGGCCCTTTCATCCTCGAAATGATGACCTATCGCTATCGCGGCCACTCGATGTCGGACCCCGCGAAATACCGCGCCAAGGAAGAAGTGAACAAGATGCGCGCCGAACACGACCCGATCGAGCAGGTGCGCCACCGCCTTCTCGATGGCGGCACCAGCGAAGAAGAGTTGAAGGAGATGGACAAGGAGATCAGGGCGGTCGTCGCCGAAGCGGCGGAATTCGCGCAGGCGAGCCCCGAACCCGATCCGTCGGAACTCTGGACCGATGTTCTCGCGCCTCATGCCGTGGAGGCCTGAGCCATGACGACAAACATTCTGATGCCCGCGCTTTCGCCGACGATGGAAGAGGGCACGCTCGCCAAATGGCTGGTGAAGGAGGGCGATGAAGTCCGCTCCGGCGACGTCATCGCCGAAATCGAAACCGACAAGGCGACAATGGAAGTCGAAGCGGTGGACGAGGGCAAGATCGCGAAGATCGTCGTGCCCGCCGGCACCGAGAATGTGAAGGTCAACGACGTGATCGCCGTCATCGCCGGCGAAGGCGAGAGCGCCGGAACGCCGGAACAAGCCGCCTCACCGGCGGCGAAGCCCGCAAAACCGGAAGCTGCTGCGAAACCTTCAGCAAAATCCGCACCGGCGCCTGAGCCGGAAATTGCCGGCGATCCGGATATTCCCGAAGGCACCGAGTTTGCGTCGCAGACGGTGCGCGAGGCCTTGCGCGATGCGATGGCCGAGGAAATGCGCCGCGACAAGACGGTCTTCGTCATGGGCGAAGAAGTCGCGGAATATCAGGGCGCCTACAAGGTGACGCAAGGACTGCTCGAGGAATTCGGTCCGACGCGCGTTGTTGACACGCCGATCACGGAACACGGGTTCGCCGGCCTTGGCGTCGGCGCGGCCTTTGCGGGCCTTCGCCCTATCGTCGAATTCATGACCTTCAACTTCGCCATGCAGGCGATCGACCAGATCATCAACTCGGCGGCGAAGACGCGCTACATGTCGGGCGGTCAGATGGCTTCGCCCATCGTCTTCCGCGGACCGAACGGTCCGGCGTCGCGCGTCGGCGCGCAGCACAGCCAGGACTATGCGTCGTGGTATGCGCATATTCCGGGCCTCGTCGTCATCGCGCCTTTTTCGGCGGCGGATGCAAAAGGCCTTCTCAAAGCCGCGATCCGCGATCCGAACCCGGTGATCTTCCTCGAGAACGAAATTCTCTACGGCAAGACCTTCGATGTGCCGAAACTCGACGACTATGTGCTGCCGATCGGCAAGGCGCGCGTTCTGAAGCAAGGCAAGGACGTGACGCTGGTCTCCCACAGCCACGGGCTCATCTATTGTCTCGATGCGGCGGCGAAACTCGAGGCCGAGGGCATCGATGTGGAAATCATCGATCTCAGGACATTGCGCCCGCTCGACATCGACACCATCGTCGCCTCGGTGAAAAAGACAAACCGTCTCGTCACCGTCGAAGAGACATGGCCCGTTTGCGGCATCGGCGCTGAAATCGCCGCGCGCGTGCAGGCCGACGCCTTCGACTGGCTCGACGCGCCGATCCTGCGCGTGACGCAAAAGGACGTGCCCATGCCCTATGCGGCCAACCTCGAAAAGCTCGCGCTTCCGAGCGCCGACGATGTGGTGGAGGCGGTGAAAGCCGTCTGCTACCGCTAGGAGGGCGGACCAATGCCGACACCGATCCTCATGCCCGCCCTCTCGCCGACGATGGAAGAGGGCACGCTCGCCAAATGGCACGTCAAAGAGGGCGACGAAGTTCACTCCGGCGACGTCATCGCCGAAATCGAAACCGACAAGGCGACGATGGAAGTCGAGGCGGTCGATGAAGGGAAGATCGCGAAGATCGTCGTCCCCGAGGGCTCGGAGAATGTGAAGGTCAACGCCGTCATCGCCATGATCGCCGGCGAGGGCGAGGATGTGAGCGCGGTGAAGAGTGCGTCTGCTCCAAAGAAAGACCCCTCACCCCGACCCTCTCCCCGGAGGGGAGAGGGAGAAAAAGAGGCGGCGAAGGCACCGACGCTATCATCCCCTTCAACCCCTCTCCCCACCGGGGAGAGGAAGGGGCCCGCTGCCGAAGGCAGTGGGAAGGTGAGGGGGAGCGACCCCCGCGTCTTTGCCTCGCCGCTCGCAAAACGCATCGCGAAGGACAAGGGCATCGACCTCGCCGCCGTCGCAGGCACGGGTCCGCGCGGCCGCATCGTCAAGGCCGATGTCGAGAAAGCAAAGCCCGGTCAGGCAGCGCCGCGCCCGGCGGCACAGGGCGGGGCCGCGCCCGCCGCCATGCCGTCGATCGATCCGCGCGCGTTCTACGAGCCGGGTTCCTACGACGAAGTGCCGCTCGACAACATGCGCAAGACCATCGCCCGCCGTCTGACGCAGGCAATGCAGGAAATCCCGCATTTCTATCTGACCATCGATTGCGAGCTGGATGAGCTGCTGCGCATTCGCAAGGATCTGAACGCCAAAGCGGAAGATGGTGTGAAGCTGTCGGTGAACGACTTCATCATCCGCGCCGCCGCTCTCGCACTGATCAAGGTGCCGGACGCCAATGTCAGCTTCGCCGGCACGTCGCTGCTGAAGCACAAACATGCCGATGTCGGCATTGCCGTTGCGCTGGATGGCGGCCTCATCACGCCGATCATCCGAAACGCCGAGACGAAGGGCCTCGCTGAAATTTCCGCGGAAGCCAAAACGCTGGCCGAACGGGCGCGAACGAAAAAGCTGAAACCTGGCGAATTCGAGGGCGGCAGCTTCTCAATCTCGAACCTCGGCATGTTCGGCATCAAATCGTTCACCGCCGTCATTAACCCGCCCCAGGCCGCGATTATCGCCGTCGGCAAGGGCGAGGAGCGCCCCGTGGTGAAAAACGGAAAGCTCGAAGTGGCGACCGTCATGACGGTCACGATGTCCTGCGATCACCGCGCCATCGACGGCGCGCTCGGTGCGAAGTTCCTCGAAGCCTTCAAGGCGTTCGTCGAATATCCGCCGTCCATGCTGCTTTGAGGGTCTGACGATGGCTGAAAAAATCTACGACGTCGTCGTCATCGGTTCGGGCCCCGGCGGTTATGTCGCCGCCATCCGCGCCGCGCAGCTTGGGCTGGACGTCGCCATCGTCGAGCGCGCCGAACTTGGCGGCATCTGCCTGAATTGGGGCTGCATCCCCACCAAGGCGCTGCTGCGTTCGGCCGAGGTCTATCGCTCTCTAAGCCGCCTCGAAGAATTCGGCCTCAAGGCCGACAACATCAGCTTCGATGCCGCCGCCGTCGTCGCGCGCTCGCGCAAGGTTGCCGAGCAGTTGTCGAACGGCGTCAAGTTTCTGATGAAAAAGCACAAGATTGTCGTCATCGAAGGCAATGCAAAACTCGCCGGCGCTGGCCGTATCGCCGTCGAGGGCAAGGCGGGCAAAAGCGAGGTACAGGCGAAGAACATCATTCTTGCGACAGGCGCGCGCGCGCGGACGCTGCCGGGCATCGAGCCCGACGGAAAACTGATCTGGACCTACCGCGAGGCGATGGTGCCCGCCGCCATGCCGAAATCGCTGCTGGTCATCGGCTCCGGTGCCATCGGCATCGAGTTTGCGAGTTTCTATCGCTCCTTCGGCGCCGAGGTCACGGTCGTTGAGGTGCTGGACCGCATCCTGCCGGTCGAGGACGCCGAAATTTCCGATCTCGCCGCCAAAGCGTTCAAGAAGCAGGGCATGAAACTTCTCCTCTCCGCCAAGGTCGAAAAACTCGACAAGGGCAAGGACAGCGTTACGGCGACGATCGTCGTGAAGGACGGAAAGAAAGAGACGCTGACCGTCGATCGCGTCATCTCGGCCGTCGGCATCACCGGCAACGTCGAAGACCTCGGGCTGGAGCAGGTGGGCGTCAAGGTCGAGCGCGGCCATGTCGTCGTCAACGAATGGCTCGAAACCGGCGTGAAGGGCGTCTACGCCATCGGCGATCTCGTCGGGGCGCCCTGGCTGGCTCACAAGGCCATGCATGAAGGCGTCATGGCCGCCGAGCGCATTGCGGGCGGGAAGGGGCTCCACCCCCTCGATGTCACAAAAGTTCCCGGCTGCACTTATTCCTCGCCCCAGATCGCCAGCGTCGGGCTGACCGAAGCCAAGGCGAAGGAGGGCGGGCGCGAGGTCAAAATCGGCCGGTTTCCCTTTCGGGCCAATGGCAAGGCCATCGCCCTGGGCGAGCAGGACGGGCTGGTCAAGACGGTCTTCGACGCCCGGACCGGCGAACTCCTCGGCGCCCATATGATCGGGGCGGAGGTGACAGAACTGATCCAGGGCTATACGGTCGCCCGAACCCTTGAATCGACCGAAGCCGAGTTGATGCATACGATCTTTCCGCACCCCACCCTCAGCGAAGCCATGCACGAATCCGTGCTTGACGCATTCGGTCGCGCTCTCCACATCTAGTTGCAGAGCGCCATGATCGAAATTTTCTCCAGCCCGGAAAACTGGGCCAGTCTGCTTACGCTGACGATCCTTGAGATCGTTCTGGGCGTCGATAATCTCATTTTTCTGGCCAGTCTCGCCTCCAGGCTGCCGAAGGAGAAACAGAGGCTCGGCCGCCGCCTCGGTCTGGCTGCGGCCTTGATCACGCGGTTGGGGCTGCTTGCCTCGGTCGCATGGATCGTCACGCTGGTCCGCCCGGTTTTTCACCTCGCCGACCTTGCCATTTCATGGCGCGACATCATCCTGCTCGCGGGCGGCCTTTTCCTGCTGGTCAAATCGACCACTGAAATTCACCACGCCGTCGAGGGCGAACATGACGAGCACAAGACCGGCGCTGTCGCGCCGACGCTCGCCATGACGGTGGCTCAGATCGCGGTGATCGACATCATCTTCTCGCTCGACACCGTCATGACCGCTGTCGGCATGTCCGACCATTTCGAAATCATGGCGGCGGCCGTGCTCGCCGCCGTTGGCGTCATGATTTTCTGCGCGGAGCCGGTCGCCGCCTTTGTCGACAAGCACCCGACGATCAAGATGCTGGCGCTGAGCTTCCTGATCCTGATCGGTGTTTCGCTGGTCGCAGACGCGCTGCATTTCCACATTCCGAAGCCCTACCTTTACTTCGCGGTCGCCTTCTCGATCGGTGTAGAATCCCTTAACCTTTGGGCGCAGAAGCGGCGGAACAGCCGAAACTCGAAGTCCTGAGGCCCGCCGCGTCCCGCCAAGGACCAAGTTTTAGCGTTTGTTTAAGCAAGATATTCCAGTATTCGCGGCTGGAGGATGGGATGGACAAAGAATTGACGCCCGAAGGTGGCGCACCGCTGGTCGACTCTGACGTCGCCGAGGTGAAAACGCCGCTGCACCCCAAGAACCGTTTCATTCTCGCTTATTGGCTTGAACGCCGGGATGCTGATGGCATCGTCCATCGGCGCGACGTCGATCCCGCCGATCTGAAAAAAGTCCTTGGCGGCTTGTTCATCGTCGAGCCTGTCGACGGCGGCAAGGATCTCCTCTACCGCCTCGTCGGTTCGCAGAACGAACATCGTCTCGGCATGAAATACACCGGCAAACGCTTTACCGAATGCTATGCCCCGCGCATGGCCGCGGAACAGATCGCCTTTCACGCGCGTGTTTTCGCCGAGGGCCGCCCGGCTTTCCTGCGCGGACGTTTGATCGGCCTCGATCTCGAATACGCGAACTTCGAGGCGTGCTATCTCCCGATGCGGACGGAGGCCGGCACGCCGCAGATGCTGGGCGGCCTTTACGACCTCGCCGAACCGGAATAGCGGCGGATCGCTGAATCCCGGTTCACCGGCGATTTGCTTGAATCGCGTCAACTGTCTATCCATGTTCTGAAGAGAACGCAGGCGTGTGACGTATGGCGACAATCATCGATACCCTGAAGGATGGAGGCCCGGCGGCGCCGCGCCCGCGCCACCCGGAAAAGGCGCATCGCCCGGACACGCCGGTCCTGCGCAAGCCTGAATGGATCAGGGTCAAGGCGCCGGGCTCCCCGGTCTATGCCGAGACGAAGCAGATCGTCCGCGAAAACAATCTGGTCACTGTATGTGAGGAAGCGGGCTGCCCGAACATCGGCGAATGCTGGTCGAAGAAGCACGCGACCATGATGATCATGGGCGACACCTGCACGCGGGCCTGTTCGTTCTGCAACGTGAAGACGGGGCTCCCCGGCGCGCTGGATGCCGACGAGCCCGAGCATGTCGCCGCCGCCGTCGCGAAGCTTGGCCTGAAGCATGTCGTCATCACCTCGGTCGACCGCGACGATCTCGCCGATGGCGGCGCGCAACATTTCGTCGAGGTGATCCAGGCGATCCGCCGCCGCTCGCCTGCCACGACCATCGAAATCCTGACGCCGGATTTTCTGCGCAAGGAAGGCGCGCTGGAAAAAGTCGTTGCGGCCAAGCCCGACGTCTTCAACCACAATCTCGAAACCGTACCGCGGCTCTATCTGAACATCCGCCCGGGCGCGCGGTACTTCCATTCGCTGCGCTTGCTCCAGAAGGTCAAGGAACTCGACCCCACCATCTTCACCAAGTCCGGCATCATGGTGGGCCTCGGCGAGACGCGCGAGGAAGTGCAGCAGGTCATGGATGACATGCGCTCGGCCAATATCGACTTCCTGACCATCGGCCAATATCTGCAGCCGACCCGCAAGCACGCGGCGGTCGACCGCTTCGTCGCGCCTGACGAGTTCAAATCCTATGAGACGGTCGCCCGCACCAAGGGCTTCCTGCTTGTCTCATCGAGCCCGTTGACGCGCTCCTCCTATCACGCGGACGAGGACTTCGCCCGCCTGCGCGACGCGCGCAATGCGCAAGTCGCGCGCGGATAAGCGATGCCTGCCGCCCATCAGACACGCGACGTTCCTTACGCGGCCGGCGACATGTTCGATCTGGTCGCCGGAATCGAGCTTTATCCGGCCTTTCTGCCCTGGTGCGCCGCCGCGCGCATACGCAAGCGTGAGCGCGATGGCGCGACCGAAATCGTCACCGCCGATCTCGTCATCGCCTACAAGGTTTTCCGCGAGCAGTTCACAAGCCGCGTCGTTCTGGACAAGGCAGCGCACGACATCGATGTGCAATATGTCCAGGGACCGTTCAAATATCTGAAGAACAGATGGCGGTTCGAGGCGCTGCCCGACGGCGGCTCGCGCATCCATTTTTTCATCGACTTCGAGTTCCGCAGCGTGGCGCTTCAGAAACTCATCGGCGGTGTTTTCTCGAAAGCCTTCACCCGCATGATGCAGGCTTTTATCGCCCGCGCCGACGAGCTTTACGGCAAGCGGAAATTGCCGCCCGTCGCATCGTCGGAACCCCTGCCGTCGCGGCGCTGATCGTCAGATCATTTGGCGCAGAAGGTCCAGCGCGAATTCGACGCTCTTCATCCGGATCGCTTCGCGTCCGATGTCGCCGAAGCGTTGCGATTCGTGAATGATGCTTTTGCCGCGCCGCGCCGCGCCGAAATGGACGAGGCCGACCGGCTTCAGCGGCGTGCCGCCGCCCGGCCCGGCGACGCCGGTCACTGAAATTGAAATCTGCGCCCGCGAATTGTTGAGCGCGCCTTCGGCCATTGCGCGCGCCACCGGCTCGCTGACCGCGCCGAAATCGGCGATGAGATCGCCCGGCACGCCGAGCGAATCCCGCTTGGCTTCATTGGAATAAGTGACGAAGCCGCGCTCGACGACATCGGAAGATCCCGGAATTTCCGTCAGCAGCGCCGCGATCAAACCGCCGGTGCAGGATTCCGCCGTCGCGATCTTGAGCTTGGCGTCGCGGCAATCGGCGAGCAGAAGTTCGGCGCGTTGAACGAGCGGGCGAGGGAAAATCGACATCAGATGGCCCCGGTAAAGTGTCGGCAAACGAGAATGAGCAGAATGGCATAAAGCGCCGCCGCCATGTCGTCCGCCATGATGCCGAGCCCACCCTTGAGGCGGCGGTCGGCGAGGCTGACCGGCCAGGGTTTCACGACATCGAAAAAGCGGAAGAAGACGAAGCCGGCAAGCCATGCCAGCGGCGTCACCGGCAGCACCGCCAGCACCAGCCACTGAGCCGCCACTTCGTCGATAACGATTTCGGACGGATCGTCCTTGCCGAGCGCCGTCGCATAGCGCGCCGCCGCCCAGGTTCCGACGGCAAAGGCAACCACGGCGGCCGCGACAAGGAGCCAGGGGCCGCCGATCAAGATGAGCAGCAGCGCCGGCGGCAAGGCGGCCAGCGACCCCCATGTGCCCGGTGCTTTCGGCAGCAGCCCCGAGCCGAACCACGTCGCAATGAAGGCGACCGGATCGCGGAGGCGCAGCGAAGCGGGGAGGGGCGTCAGAGCCATCAGCTGAAACTCAGTGTCGCAAGCGCCTGCGCCGCCAGCCCTTCGCCGCGGCCGGTGAAGCCCAGCCCCTCGGTCGTCGTCGCCTTGACGCTGATGCGGGCGGCGTCGATCTCGAGTATCTCCGCGATCCGCGCCCGCATGGCTTGCGCATGAGGACCGATCTTCGGCCGCTCGCAAATGAAGGTGACATCGACATGCACCACGCGCGCCCGCGCCGCGCGCGCAAGCATCGCGGCATGGGCGAGAAAGCGGTCGGACGACGCACCCTTCCATTGCGGGTCGCCGGGCGGGAAATGGTGCCCGATGTCGCCCTGCGCCAGCGCGCCGAGAATGGCGTCGGTCAGCGCGTGCAATCCGGCATCGGCGTCCGAATGGCCGATCAGCCCGTGCGTGTGCGGCACGCGCACGCCGCACAGCATCACATGGTCGCCGGGGCCGAAGCGATGCACGTCATAGCCCGAGCCGGTGCGGAATTCGCCGGCACTTGCAATCTGCCGCTCGGCGCGCGCCAGATCGTCGGCGCTGGTGATCTTCATGTTGGCCTCGTCCCCCTCGATCATCGCGACCTCGATGCCGGATGCGGCGGCGACCGCCACATCGTCACTGAGGTCGGCGCCCGCCGCCTTCCGGTGCGCTTCGAGAATAGCGTCAAAGTGGAAGGCCTGCGGCGTTTGCGCCCGCCAGAGCCCGTCGCGCGGGATTGTTTCGCCCGCCACGCCTTTGCCAGCCCGCCGGATCGTATCGGTGACGGGCAGGGCGACCAGCGCGCCCCGATGCGCGTCGAGGGCGGCGATGCTGCGCGAAATGATGTCGGGGCTGACCAGCGGCCGCGCACCGTCGTGAATGAGCACGCGGGCAGGGGCGGCGGCGGTAAGCGCCTCAAGGCCGAGCAGGACGGACGCCTGCCGGCTCACGCCCCCGTCGCAGGGCGGCAGCAGCTTCGGTAGGCCACGGGCGGCTTCCTCATAGGCACGGGCGTCGTCGGGATGAATGACCGCCAGCACATGCGATACGCCCTCATGCGCGGCGAAGGCGCTGAGCGTCCGCCGCAGCACGGGCTCGCCGCCCAGCAGCCTGTATTGCTTTGGCGCACCCGGCCCGGCGCGCGTGCCCCGGCCGGCCGCCACGATGAGCGCCGCAACAGTCATAAGGGCTCGTGTCGCATTAGGTCCGGGGCGACGCAAGGCAAAAGCTGCGTGTGCCGAATTGCTTGCAACACCTTCGCACCTGCGGTAGATTGTTGAAAATTTGTGCAGTCTTGTTTGGTGCCTATATTTTGACCATCCTGATCGGACCCCATCGTCTCCGGACCCCCGTCCTGCTCGCGCCGATGGCCGGTATCACGGATCTGCCGTTCCGCCGCGCTGCCCATAATCTCGGCGCGGGACTGGTCGTTTCCGAAATGGTGGCCAGCGACGATCTGGTCCGGGCCCGGCCCGATGTCGTCCGCCGGGCGGCGGGCGCAGGCGCGGTCGATCCGCTGACGATCCAGCTCGCCGGCCGCGAGGCCCGCTGGATGGCTGAAGGGGCCCGGGTGGCCGAAGCGGCGGGCGCCGAGATCATCGACATCAACATGGGCTGCCCGGCCAAGACAGTGACGTCCGGCCTTTCCGGTTCGGCCCTGATGCGAGACCTCGATCATGCGCTGACCCTGATCGAGGCGACGGTGGGCGCGGTCTCCGTGCCGGTGACGCTGAAGATGCGCACGGGCTGGGACGACGAAAGCCGCAACGCCCCCGAGCTTGCCCGCCGCGCCGAGGCGGCAGGGGTCCGGATGGTGACGGTCCACGGCCGCACCCGCTGCCAGTTCTACAAGGGCCGCGCCGACTGGAATTTCATCGCCCGCGTGAAAGAGGCGGTCTCCATTCCCGTCATCGCCAATGGCGACGTGACGAGCTGCGAAGACGCCAGCGCCATTCTCGCCGCCTCCGGCGCCGACGGCGTGATGATCGGCCGTGGCGCGCAGGGCCGTCCCTGGTTTCTTGCCCAGGTCGCCCACTATCTCGAAACCGGCGAGAAGATCGCCGCGCCCTCATGGGAAGAGCAGGGCCGCATCGTCGAGGCGCATTACCGCGACATGCTGGACCACTACGGCGTCGATCTCGGCCTGCGCACCGCCCGCAAGCATCTCGTCTGGTATCTGGAAGAAGCCTCCCGCGCGCTGCCTGAAGAAGCGATGGCCGTGAAGCGCGAAGTCGTCCGCCTGCACGAGCCTGAAGCCGTTCTGTCCGCGATGGCGCGCTTTTACGCCGGCGCCGCTGCGGACCCGATCGTCGAAACCAGCGAGGCGGCATGATGGCGCGGACAGCCGTGAAACTTCCGATGGATGGGCGGCCCGAAGCCGCCGCGATCCTCAACGCCATGCCGCATCCCGTCATCATGGTCGACGAAGAATTGCGCATCGAATATGTGAACGACAGCGCCGAACAGTTTTTCCAGGCAAGCTCCGCCGTGCTGCTCGGCCATCCCCTGAACGAGGTCGTCGCCTTCGGCAGTCCGGTTCTGGCGCTGGTCGGTCAGGTGCTGGAGCACGGCGTTTCGGTCAACGAATATGGCGTCGAAATCGGCACGCCGAAAACCGGCGACCGCGCCGTCGATATTCAGGTGACGCCGTTCAACGAATATCCCGGCCACGTGCTGCTGATCCTTCAGGTCCGCACGATGGCGCACAAGATGGACCGGCAACTGACGCATCGCGGCGCGGTGCGCTCGGTCACAGGCATGGCCGCGATCCTCGCGCATGAAATCAAGAACCCGCTGTCGGGCATTCGCGGCGCGGCGCAGCTTCTCGAACTCACCGCGCCCTCCGAGGACCACACGCTGACGCGCCTCATCTGCGACGAGACCGATCGCATCTGCAAGCTCGTCGACCGCATGGAAGTCTTCTCCGACGAGCGCCCCGTGCCGCGCGAGCCGGTCAACATCCACGTCGTTCTCGGCCATGTGAAACAGCTCGCGAGCACGGGCTTTGCGCGCGGCGTCAAATTCATCGAGGAATACGATCCCTCGCTGCCGCCGGTGCTCGGCGACAAGGACCAGCTCATTCAGGTCTTCCTCAATCTCATCAAGAACGCCGCCGAAGCGATCGGCGGTCCCGACGGCGAAATCATCCTGACGACGGCCTATCGCCCCGGCGTGCGCCTCTCCATGCCGGGCAGCCGCGACCGCGTCAGCCTGCCGCTCGAAATCTGCGTCATCGACGACGGCCCCGGCGTTCCCGCCGATCTGCTGCCGCATCTCTTCGATCCGTTCGTCACCACCAAGGCGTCGGGCACCGGCCTCGGCCTTGCGCTGGTCGCCAAGATCATCGGCGATCACGGCGGCATCGTCGAATGCGAGAGCCAGCCCCGCCGCACCATCTTCCGCGTGCTATTGCCGATGCATACCGGCGACACAGCCTCGAACACCCATTAGGAGCCAGACCAATGCCGAGCGGCACCATTCTCCTCGCCGATGACGATGCGGCCATCCGCACCGTGCTCAATCAGGCATTGGGACGCGTCGGCTACGATGTGCGCGCGACCAGCAACGCGGCGACGCTGTGGCGTTGGGTCGCCCAGGGCGACGGCGATCTCATCATCACCGACGTCGTGATGCCGGACGAAAATGCGTTCGATCTGATCCCGCGCATCAAGCGCGCCCGGCCCGAACTGCCGATCATCGTCATGAGCGCGCAGAACACGCTGAAGACGGCGATCACGGCGGCCGAACGCGGAGCCTACGAATATCTCCCCAAGCCCTTTGACCTCAACGAACTGATCCGCGTCGTCGACCGCGCGCTCACCGCGCCGCGCGAAGCCGCCGTCTCGCGCCAGCCGACGCAGGACGAGGAAAACATTCCGCTCATCGGCCGCTCGCCGGCGATGCAGGACATCTACCGCGTGCTCGCCCGCCTGATGCAGACGGACCTGACGGTGATGATCTCGGGCGAGAGCGGCACCGGCAAGGAACTCGTCGCCCGCGCGCTGCACGACTACGGCAAGCGCCGCAACGGCCCCTTCGTCGCCATCAACATGGCCGCCATTCCGCGCGAGCTGATCGAGAGCGAACTTTTCGGCCACGAGAAGGGCGCTTTCACCGGCGCCAGCCAGCGCGCCACGGGCCGCTTCGAGCAGGCCGAAGGCGGCACGCTCTTTCTGGACGAAATCGGCGACATGCCGATGGAAGCCCAGACGCGCCTCCTGCGCGTGCTGCAGCAGGGCGAATACACGACCGTCGGCGGCCGCACCGCGATCAAGACCGATGTGCGCATCGTCGCCGCGACCAACCGCGATCTGCGCCAGCTCATCAATCTCGGCCTCTTCCGCGAAGACCTGTTCTTCCGCCTGAACGTCGTGCCGATCCGTCTGCCGCCATTGCGTGAGCGCACCGAGGACATTCCGGATCTGATCCGCCACTTCCTCGCCCAGGCCGAAGCGGAGGGCCTGCCGCCCAAGACCATCGACAGCGAAGGGCTGGAACTGCTGAAGCGCTACCGCTGGCCGGGCAACGTCCGCGAGCTGGAAAACCTCGTCCGTCGTCTCGCCGCGCTCTACACCGAGGAAGCCATTGGCGCCTCGGTGCTGGAGACGGAACTGGCCGAACCCGATTTCGGCCGTCCGCTCGACAACGCCCCGACCGACGAACCGCTGGCGGCCTCCGTCGAGCGGGCGCTGAACCGGCTCTTCGCCAGCCACGGCGATGTGCTGCCGCCGCCCGGCCTCTACGACCGCATCCTCCGGGAAGTGGAAAAGCCGCTCTTCGGCATGACGCTGGCGGCGACGCGCGGCAACCAGATCAAGGCGGCGCATCTGCTCGGCATCAACCGCAACACGCTGCGCAAGAAGCTCCGCGATCTCGAGGTGCAGGTGGTGCGGGGACTGAAGTAGGGGAGCCAGCGGCTGCCTCACCGTGTGCCGTTCGACCGCCCCGTCAAAGCTTCGAGCTGGTTTGCCATCTCCCGGCAATGCGCCGCCATTTTGACAAGATGCGCCTTCTCCCGAGGATCGATCCTCCGGCGGGCCTGCATGTCATACTCTGCGGCGGTCATCCGCCATTGATCCGGGGTGTGCATGGTTTGAACGCTAGGCGAAGGCGGCATAGCCGTCCTTGATCGGGATCAAAAACGAAGATTTTTTCCGCCCGGACTTTCATCGCGCCCAGACCCCGTCGTCATTGCGAGCGAAGCGAAGCGAAGCAATCCAGTCCCTGCCTCGATTGCCTGTCTGGATTGCCACGGCCCCTTCGGGGCCTCGCAATGACGGTAAATATAAGTTCAGTAGGGGGACTTTCGCGGCGACGTTCTTCCTTACAACCCTAGCGGCTATCGAGGTCGAGGGAGTACGCTTGGAGAATACTTAGCGCCGGGGGGCAACGTATTGAAAATAGACCGAGAACGTATTTGGCCTGCCTTGGCTTTGGGGGGCCTGCTTACAATTGCGATCTCCGGTTCGCTATATGCGTCACAATTTGAGAATCCCCTTCCATACAACCGAGAACATCCAGCCGCACCCCCACAAGGAAATGGCGATGCCGCTATAGGTGGCGGCATATCGTTCGATAGAAAAGACGCCGACAAAAGAGAGAACGAAGATCAATGGTGGAATAAATTTGCGGACCACAGCACCGATTGGCTTCTCGTTATTTTTACTGGGCTCTTAGTCTACGTGACCAATCGGCTTGTTAATTCGACCAATAAACTGTGGGAGGCTGGAGAAAAGCAGCTTGCCGCTGCTGCCCGCATGGAAGTTATCGCCAAACAACAAACCGCTATTCAAGGCGCGCAGACCGATATTCAGGCTAAACAACATGCCCTTTCCAGACTTCAATACATCGCCGCCAATAGGCCAATCCTCGAAGTTCGATATGTGCATCGTCTCTCCGACGAAGAGGGCATATCCAGCGGCTACCGACCAGTTCGGGTTGAATTTGAAATTGTAAACACAGGGCCAATTACTGCGGACCTGATCGGCTCTGAGGTGAGGCTGGATTATTTCATTGGAAATGAATGGCCGAGCCCCCACCAGCTGGATGGGGATACGGAACTTATTGTGAGGCAGCCCTTCGGGCTCGGCGCTACTAATCGGTACACAGTGGAGGAAAGTAACCCGAACAG
>DASVNC010000173.1:0-3052 GCA_036384055.1 Parvibaculum sp. | reverse complement strand
AGCCGCCGGATGCGGTCGCCGGCTTCGTCTGCGCATCCATCCGGCGGATGGGCTCCGTTCCGTCCCAGTTGCGCGCCGCTTCGGCGATCTCGGCGAAAAAACGCCCTTTGGCGCCGTTCACTTCCGAAATCTCGATGACGGTCGCGGGCTGCAATCTGTGCGTCAGATAGGCAAAGCGCCCGCTCTTGCCGATATTTCCCGATTGCCCGACCTCATAGCCGCCGGCGAGCAGCCGCGCGAGGCCGGCGTCGAAATCGTCGAGCCAGTAGGCAACATGCTGCGCGCCTTCATGGCCCGCGTCGATGAACTCGCGATACATGCTGGGCGTTTCATCCCGCTGCTCGATCAGTTCGATCTGCATCGCCCCTGAATTCGCCAGCGCAATCGACACTTGCGGCGCGCCTGCGACGCCCCGGCAGACAAAGTCGCGCATCGGCGCGCGGTCGATGTAGTACCAGGGGCCGACGCCCAGCGTTTCGATCCAGTTTTTCATCGCCGCTTCGACGTCGCGGACGACATAACCCACCTGCCGGACTTCGCCGAGAAACCGGCTCACACCTTTTCCTCCGCGAAGGCCTTCACCAGCTGGCCCGCGATTGCGAAAGGCGGCGGCACCCAGAAGCTGCCGTCGCCCTTGCCGGCCAGCACCGCCTTCACCTCGTCGCGCGTGAACCAGCGCCCGTCCGAAAGCTCGATGCCGTCGATCTTGAAGGCGTCGGTGTCGGCCACCGCATGGCAGCCGATCATCAGCGACGAGGGACAAGGCCAAGGCTGCGTCGAGTGATAGGTGACCGACGAGACGCTCAGGCCCGCTTCTTCGTGAAGTTCGCGCGCGACGGCCTCTTCAATGGCCTCGCCCGGCTCGACGAAACCGGCCAGCGCCGAATGCATGCCCTTCGGCCAGATCTTCTGCCGGCCGAGGAAGCAGCGGTCGCCATAGGTGGCGAGCATGATGACAACGGGGTCGGTGCGGGGAAAATGGTCGGCCTTGCAGCTGGGGCATTGCCGCTTGTAGCCCGCCTCCTTCACCTCGCTCTTCGTTCCGCAGACCGAGCAGAAGCCGTGGCGCTGATGCCAGTCGATCATGCTCTTGCCCTGGGCGAGAATGGCAAGTTCGGTCGCGCTGATCTCGCCGGCCATCGCCAGCCCGCGCAATTCCTCGAAGGCGCCGAGCCCCTTCAGCGCCGGATGGTTTTCATGATTCTTGAGGCCGGTGACGTCGGCGGCAAAGAGCGACTTGCCGCGCTTGTTGATGCCGAGAAAGACGACGAGCGGCGAGGGCCCGGCCAGCTCCTTCAGCAAACCCATCCTGAGCCAGCCGACATCCTTGCCCTGTCCGGGCTTTTCCTCCGGCAGCACGAAAGGCTGCAGCCGGTAGAAAGGCACGAAGAGGCTCGCGGGTTCGGCCATCTGCTCGGCCACCCAGGCGGCATCAGCGCGGCGGTAGCTCGCCCGGTCGAGCGGGTTGTTGGCAAAAATATTGGGATTCTGGGAGAGGGCCATTTAACGGCATTTCCTGAGGTTTCTGGCGATTTCGGTGGCGCAGGGTGGCACGAGACGAGGCCTTGCTCAATGCTCTGGATCGCGCCCTTGCATCGCCGCTTGATTCCCCTGATATAGTCCCCTCGGGAGGTTGGCGACGGACGGGTTCCTCGCCAATCCGGTCAGGTCCGGAAGGAAGCAGCCGTAACGAGATCGGCTCGGGTTGTTCGTCCAGCCTCCCACCTATTCCCTTCAAAGGGCCTCCCCCAGCAAGGGCCTCGATGAACGACAGCGTGGAACATACGGCGCCCGACGCTATCGCGGAGGAGCCGGGCTTCGATCTGCTCGGCGGCGCGGCGAAACCTTCGTCCCGTCAGCAGGCGTCCGGCTATCAGGTTCTGGCGCGGAAATACCGCCCCACCGATTTCGACGATCTCGTCGGCCAGGAAGCGATGGTCCGCACGCTTTCCAACGCCTTCGAGGCGGGCCGCATCGCGCATGCCTTCATGCTGACGGGCGTGCGCGGCGTCGGCAAGACGACGACCGCCCGCATCCTCGCCCGCGCCTTGAACTATGAGAAGCCGGGCGTCACCGGGCCGACCATTCACATGGACGGTTTCGGCGTCCATTGCGAAGCGATCATGGAAAGCCGTCATGTCGATGTGCTGGAAATGGACGCCGCCTCCCGCACCGGCATCGACGACATCCGCGAGATCATTGAAAGCGTGCGCTACCTGCCGGTCTCGGCGCGCTACAAGGTCTACATCATCGACGAAGTCCACATGCTCTCGAAGGCCGCCTTCAACGGTCTTCTGAAGACGCTGGAAGAACCGCCGGCGCATGTGAAGTTCATTTTTGCGACGACCGAAATCCGCAAGGTGCCGGTGACGGTGCTGTCGCGCTGCCAGCGTTTCGATCTGCGCCGCCTGTCGGTGGACGAATTGGGCTCGCTTCTCTCGCGCATCGCCGGCAAGGAGAATGTCGGCGTCGAGGACGCGGCGCTGAAAATGATCGCCCGCGCCGCCGACGGCTCGACCCGCGACGGGCTCTCGCTGCTCGACCGCGCCATTTCGCACAGCGCGTCGGAAGGCGACGGCCGCATTCTCGAAGCCCAGGTCCGCGACATGCTGGGCCTTGCCGACCGCGCCCGCGTCTTCGATCTCTTCGATATGCTGATGCGCGGCGACATCGCCTCGGCATTGGCCGAACTGCGCGCCCAATATGACGTCGGCGCCGATCCCGCCGTCGTTCTGTCCGACCTCGCCGAACTCACCCATTGGCTGACGCGGCTGAAGCTCGTTGAAGCCGCCGCCGACGATTTGGCCATGTCCGAGACCGAGCGCGTGCGCGGGCAGGAGATGGCGGCGAAGCTGCCGATCCGCGTTCTCTCGCGCACCTGGCAGATGCTGCTGAAAGGCCTCATCGAAGTGCAGGGCTCGTCCCGCCCCATCGCGGCGGCCGAAATGGTGCTGGTCCGCATCGCCTATGTGTCGGATGGACCGGGCCCCGAAGAACTGATCGAGCAGTTGAAAGGCGGCGGCGCCCTTGCCCGCGCTGCGCCTGCGCCCGG
>DASVNC010000172.1:0-4250 GCA_036384055.1 Parvibaculum sp. | reverse complement strand
CGCGCCGCCGCCTTGACGAAACGCTGGCCGCCCGCACGCCCGTGCTGCGCTGGCAGAAGGAGCCGCCGAAAGTCGCGGCTGAGTAGCGGTTCGGAGCCGATGGACGAAAGCCGGTTCATTGCGCTCGCGCTTGAAAACCCGGTCAACCGCGCCATTCTCGACCGGCTGCCTTCGCTCGCCCTGCCGGATGCATGGCTCGTCTCCGGTTCGCTTTTTCAGACGGTCTGGAATGGACTGACGGGGCGCGCGCCCGGTTACGGCATCAGGGATTACGACGTCTTCTATTTCGATCCCGATATCTCATGGGAAACGGAAGACGCCGCGATCCGCCGCTGCGCGGAAGCCTTCGCCGATCTCGACGCCGAGATTGAGCTGCGCAATCAGGCGCGCGTGCATCTCTGGTACGAAGAAAAATTCGGCACGCCCTATCCGCCGCTGAAGAACGCGACGGAAGGCATCGACCGTTTTCTCGCTCATGCCTGCATGGTCGGCCTGCAACCCGGCGCTGGAGGGCTGAAGGTCTATGCGCCCTATGGCTTCGGCGACGTCGAGAGCATGACGATCCGTCCGAACCCCGCGCCGAACTTCAGCGCCGACCGCTACGCCGAGAAGGCCGCGCGCTGGAAGGAAAGGTGGCCGGAGCTGACGGTGATTGGGGCGTGAGCTTCGCGGGCCTCGCCCTTCGAGACGCGAACCTGCGGTTCGCTCCTCAGGGTGAGGAGATAGGTTGATGCCGATGACCCTCACCCTGAGGAGCGGGCGCTGCCCGCGTCTCGAAGGGCGAGGCCACTCACGCCACCTTCAGCCGCTCGACGAAAAAAGAAATGACGCGCTTGGCCGCTTCCTTGGTCGGCTGGCCCTCCTCGTCGATCAGGTCTTCCGTCACCACTGAATGGGGTTTCGGTTCCGGCGATTTCGGATTGGCGTATTTATCGTCGATCTCGATGCCTTCAAAGGCGCTGCCAAGCTCGCGCCGCAGCGTTTCGAATCGCTGGCCGGGCGATGTCACGTCGCCTTTGAACCGTAGCGCCAGCAGCTTGTCGCCTTTCGCGCAGCGGTCCTTGAGGCATGTCAGCTCCTCGGGGCTGACATGCAGGGCCGCCTTGCGCGTCGCCCCGAACGGGAAAGGCAGCGACGGCTGCGACAGCACCGGCGCAATCATCGAGGGTTCCATCATCATCGACATGGCGAAATTGCCTGAGAAACACATGCCGATGGCGCCGACGCCCTTGCCGCCTGCTTCCTCATGCGCGTGGCGGGCGAGCGCGCGGAGCCAGGCCGTCACCGGGCTTGAGCGGTTGCTCGCCAGCACATGGAACTCGCGGCTGATGCAGATCGTCGCCATCGACTTCAACACGTAGCCGACAGAGACGTCGCGCCCGGCCTCGCCGACCAGCAGCGGCATGTAGACCCGGAAACCGGCATCGACCACCCAGTCGGCGAACCGCACGACATTGGGCGTGATACCGGGAATTTCATGGATGACGATGACGGCGGGGCCGTGGCCCCGCACATAGACGGGCTTGGTCTTGCCGTCATGGGTAAACTCGGTCGGCGTGTAGTCGGCGAACATGGATGCCCCCTCTCAGTCCCTCGGCCGTGAGGCTAGCCGAGGGCGGGCCGGGGGCAAACAAAAACCCCGCCGGCAAGGGCGGGGTTTCCTGTTCGGTCCATGAACCGGCCGGTCAGTGCAGCTTCGAGGCAAGCTCCGAGATCGAGTTTTCGACGATCTTCGCGTCCTTCGAGGCATCGACCTTGTCGGCGATGATCTGCCGGGCGGCCGTGACGGCGATATCGGCGGCGGCGGCGCGCACTTCCTGCACCGCCTGGGCTTCCGCCTGATGGATCTTGTCTTCCGCAAGCTGCTGGCGGCGTTCGACCTGGGCCTGCATGTTCTTGTGGGTCTCCTCGGCCAGACGCTCGGCCTCCGCCTTCGCCTGAATGACGATGGCTTCCGCTTCCTTCATCGCCTCGGCGAGCTTCTTCTCGTAGGAGGCGAGCAGCGCCTGCGCCTCTTCGCGCAGGCGGCGGGCCTCATCCAGCGCCTTCGAGATATCGGCGGCGCGCTTGTCGAGCGCCGTCGCCAGCATGCCGGGAACCTTGTAGTAGACGAGGAGCGCCAGAAAGCCGAAGAAGGCGATCATCACCCAGAATTCTGCGCTGGCTAACATCGGCTTCTCCTCAACCCTGCTTGAGTGCGGTATCGACGGCGCGTTCGGTCGCCGTCTTGTCGGCGTCTTCGCCCAGAAGCTGCGCCACGATGGCGCCGGCGACATCGACGGCGACATTGCGCACATTGGCGAGCGCCGCTTCCTTCGTTTTCCGGATGCTGGCCTCCGCCGCCGCGATCTTCTCGGCGAGCTTCGCCTCGATCTCGTGGCGCTGGCGGTCCGTCTCCGCGGTCAGGAGATCGCGCGTCTGCTGCGCGATGCCATGCGCCTTGGCGCGGGCCTCGGCGAGAGCCTTCTCATAGGCCGCGATGGCTTCATCCGTCCGCCGCTTCGACGCGGCGGCTTCGTCGAGGTCCGAAGCGATACGCGCCGCCCGTCCCTCGATCACCGAGCCGATGCGCGGCAGGGCGAAAGTCGCCATCACCACGTAGAGCACGCCGAAAGTCAGCGCCAGCCAGACGAGCTGCGGAACATAAGTTGCGAAATCTAGCTGCGGCATGCCGCCACTCCCGGAAACCTGAGCCGTCCGAAGCCGGCGCCCTCAAGGGACGCCGGCGTTCCCGACAGCGTTCGGATCAGAACGCGAAGAGGATGAGGAACGCGACGGCGAGGCCGAACAGGCCCGTCGCTTCCGCGAGCGCGAAGCCGAGCAGCGCGTTGCCGAACTGGCTCTGCGCGGCGGCCGGGTTGCGCAGCGCACCCGAGAGGTAGTTGCCGAAAATGGTGCCGATGCCGACGCCCGCGCCGGCGAGAGCGATACAGGCGATGCCCGCGCCGATGAGCTTGGCTGCTTGTGCGTCCATAGTCCTTAGTCTCCGTTATCGAGGGGGCGCGCTTCCGGCCCCTTCCGTGGTTAACCGATGGGACATCCGTCCCGGTTGCTCGTGCCGGCGCCCGGCCTCAGTGCATGTGCAGGGCGTCGTTGAGATAGATGCAGGTCAGGATCGCAAACACATAGGCCTGCAGGCACGCGACCATGACCTCAAGGCCGGTCAGCGCGACCATGAAGACCAGCGGCGCGACGCCGAATACGCCGAGCGCGATGACGAAGCCCGCGAACACCTTGAGCACGGTGTGGCCGGCCATCATGTTGGCGAAAAGTCGGATCGACAGGCTGAAGGGGCGCGAGAAATAGGAAACGACTTCGATCGGCACCACCAGCAGCAGCAGATAGATCGGAACGCCGTGCGGCGCGAAAAACTTCAGGAAGCCGATGCCGTGCTTGGCGAAGGCGATCAGCGTCACGCCGATGAAGATCAGCAGCGCGAAGGCGAAGGTGATGATGATGTGGCTCGTCACGGTGAACGAGTAAGGCGTCATGCCGAGCAGATTGCAGACCAGCACAAACATGAACAGCGTGAAGACGAAGGGAAAATATCGCTTGCCCGCGTCGCCGACGTTGTCGCGCAGCATGTTGGCGACGAATTCGTAGGAAAGCTCCGCGACCGACTGCAACCGGCCGGGAACCAGCGAGCCGCGGCTCATGCCCAGAACGGTGAGAAGCGTGACCAGCGTCGCCGCGATCACCATGTAGAGCGACGAGTTGGTGAAGGAGACGTCGATATTGCCGAAGTGAATCGGCACGATGGATTCGATCCGGAACTGATGCATCGGATCGACGGTAAACCCGCCGCTAGCGTGGTGAGCTGTGCCTTCTGCCGCCACTTCGTCGCCCCTGTCTCGCGGGCCTCAGCCCTTGTTGTCGCCGTCGTCGCCTTGCGCTGCCTGCGCCGAAATCTCCTGGGCCGCGCGGTATACATTCAACACGCCCGCCGCCATGCCGATGAAAAAGAACACCAGCAGAAACCACGGCCGTGTGCCGAGCCAGCGGTCGATCGCCAAACCAATGGCTGCGCCCAGAAAAACGCCGACCACGAGTTCGGTCGTGAGCCGGAAGGCGACGCCCATCGCCGACGCTTGGCCGGCTTTTGGCTCTGGTGCCCGGTGCGCCTGCTGCGTCCGTCGCAGCCGCGCCTCGAAATCCGCTAGATCGGAATTTCGCCCCTTCTCGGCGCCAGAATCGCCGGGATTTGAGCCGCTGTCAGAGCCTGCCAAGTCCCGCGCTCCTCGCGCAAAAAG
>DASVNC010000171.1:0-7819 GCA_036384055.1 Parvibaculum sp. | reverse complement strand
GCCCCGGCCGGAAGTCCAGCGCGCCGAACCGGTGCGGCGCTGGGGCATTTCCGATCTTCTCGCCGCCGCCGGCCGCGGACAGGCCGAAACGCCGCCCGCGCCGCAACGCGAAAGCGCCGACGCGGCCGCGGACAGCGAGTTTCATCGCTCGTCATTGCAGGTGATCGAAACCTTGCAGGCGCTCGCCATCGACCTCGACCGGGCGCTGGAGCAAAGCCCGCCGCCCGATCTCTGGCAACGCTATCAGGCGGGCGAACGCAACGTCTTCGCGCGCCGCCTCTACAGCCTCGCCGGACGGCAGCTTTACGACCGCATCGCCGTCAACTACCGAAACGAGCCTGAGTTTCGCGAGCATGTCGACAGGTTCGTCGATCTCTTCGAGCGCCTGCTGGCATCAGCCGCCTCGCGCGACCGCGACAATATCCTGGTCGAGACCTATCTCAGCTCCGACACCGGCAAGGTCTATCTGATGCTGGCCCAAGCGAGCGGCAAGCTCGCCTAAAGGTAACGGAGACGAGCGGAAAGCTCGCCTAGAGCCAAGGGAGCCGAGCGGCAAGCTCGCCTAGGACGCCGGCCCGGCCTTGGCCGTCTCTTCCAATGTCCAGAGCGCGATCCCGTCCAGCGCGGCATGAAGCGCGGCGTCGTATGCGGCGATGACGGAGGCAATGCCGCTGCCTGCGACCGGCACGACGGAATTAAAGTCCTTC
The DNA here is from genome assembly GCA_036384055.1 of Parvibaculum sp. Taxonomy (GTDB): domain Bacteria; phylum Pseudomonadota; class Alphaproteobacteria; order Parvibaculales; family Parvibaculaceae; genus Parvibaculum. Next base: position 7,112 of record DASVNC010000171.1, on the reverse strand, counting down.
GAGGCGACGATCTTGTGATCCTGAACGCGGACGAGCCGCAGGAAGAGATCGACATGCGCGCTGGTGTCGCCCGCCTTGTCGCCGTCGCCCGCTTCGGCCGCGAACTGACGGATGTCGCCGACCAGCGTGAAGTCGCCGTTAAGGTCGGACCCGCGCGTCGATACCGAGGCGAAACCGCCGGAATCCTGCAGCGTGCGTGAGACCAGCATCTGGATCATGTTCGGCGCGCTGTCGCTCCACCTGCCCTCGGCGTAATACTTGATCTCATTGGCGCTCGACTGGAAGACGATGCGCGTCGTGTCGATGGCGGCGGGCGCGGCGAATTCCGCGACCTGCATATCGACTTTCGCAGCCGCATCCCCGGCCGGCGGCACAGGATGGGCAGACGTCAGCGTGAAGAGCCGCGGCGCAGGCCCGCTCCCCACATCGGCGAGCGCGCAGGCGCCGAGCGGCGACAGCAGCAGAACTAGGCTCAGTCTCGCGAGACGTTTCTTCATTTGGCCGTCACCTCGGGAACATTTTTGCCGATCAGGAAGCGCGCCGGATCGTCCTGCGCGCGCGAAACGACACGATCGAGCGAACCGACGAGCGACCGCATCTCCTTGACGAGCTGGGGAAGCTGCGACAGGCCGTTATGACTGAGCCTGTCGATGGCCGGGCCGTTGGTCTTGATAAGCCGGTCGAGATCGTCGGCGACGCGGCGATAGGATTCCGACGTCTGCCGCGCATCCGTGATGAAGCCCTTGGCGTCGTTCTGCACCAGCGCATCGGCATTGCGGCTGAGACTGTTCAGATGCTTCGAGGCGTCAGAGAGATCCTTGATCGCCCGCTGCATGTCGCCCGAACTCTGGGCGAGCGCGCCGGAAATCTTGTCGAGATTGACGAGTATCTCGCTGATCGATTTCTGGTTGTCGCCGACGACCCCGTTGAGCTTCTTGATCAGGTCCTGCGCATTTCGCAAGGTCTCCGGCGCGGCGTTGGCAAGCTCCTGCAAAGTCGAAGGCGCGCCCGGAATTTGTGCGTAGGTCTCGCCCTCCTTGGGCGTCAGCAGGGCCGAGCCGTAGGAGCCGCCGGTCAACTCGATGACGGCGACGCCCGTGATGCCGGAAAGCTCAAGCTGCGCCACGGAATCTTCCTTCACCGGCGTCACCGCATCGACCTGAATGAGCGCGACGACCTTGTTGGGATCGTGCTCGTCGAGATGAAGGTCGATGACGCGGCCGACCGGCAGGCCGTTGAACTGCACGGCGCCCGATTTGATCAGCCCCGAAACCGATCCCTGAAAGACAATCTCGTAATAGGCATATTGCTTGTTGAGCTGCACGCGGCCGACCCAAAGCGCGAAGGCAAAGATCGAAACAACCACCGCCAGCGTGAACGCACCGATCAGCACATTGTTGGATTTGATTTCCATGATGCCTACTTGCCTGCGAAAGCCGCGCGCGCCCGCGGCCCGTGGAAATATTCCCGCACCCAGGGATGCGTGCTGCGGAGCATATCGTCGATCGTCCCGATAAGGATAACACGCCGTTCCGCCAGAACCGCTATGCGGTCGCAGGTGGCATAAAGCGTATCGAGGTCGTGCGTTACGAGAAAGACCGTAAGGCCGAGCGTCTTTTTGAGGTCGTTGATCAGATCGTCGAAAGCCGCGGCGCCGATGGGATCGAGGCCGGCTGTCGGCTCGTCGAGAAAAAGGATTTCCGGATCGAGCGCCAGCGCCCGGGCAAGCCCCGCCCGCTTCTTCATGCCGCCCGAAAGCTCGGATGGATAGAGAATGGCGGCACTCCCTTTGAGCCCGACCATCTCGATCTTGACCGCGGCCAACTCGTCCATCAGCACCGGATTCATCTGAAGGTGTTCGCGGAACGGCACCTGGATGTTCTGGGCGACGGTCAGCGCCGAAAAAAGCGCCCCGTCCTGAAAGAGCACGCCCCAGCGCCGCTCCTGCAGCCGGCGCTCGTCATCCGGCATGGCTTCGAGATCGAGGCCGAAGACCCGGACGCTGCCGCCGTCGGGCTTTTTCAACCCGAGGATTGTCCGCAGCAGCACCGATTTGCCCGTGCCGGACCCGCCGACGATCCCGATAACCTCTCCCCGCCTGACTTCAAGATCGAGATTTTCGTGGATCACGTTTTCCTCGAACCGCGTCAGCAGTCCCTTGACCTCGATGATGGGCTCGCCCGGCGTCATGCTCATATCCCGACCGCGGTGAAGAACATCGCAAAGAGCGCGTCGAGAACGATGACGAGGAAGATCGACGCGACGACCGACCGCGTCGTCTGGGTGCCGACGGACTCGGCGCTTCCCGTCACCGAAAGCCCCGCCTGACATCCGACGATGGCGATGGCGACCGCCATGAACGGCGCCTTGAGCAGCCCGACGCCGAAAGTCCAGAATTCGACGGCGCCGCTCAGCCGCTGGATATAGACGGCAGGCGACATGTGAAGCTGTGTCAGCGCCACGACGCCGCCGCCGACAAGGCCCATGATGTCGCCGATGAATGTGAGGAGCGGCAGCGTTACGACCAATGCAAGCACGCGCGGCACGACCAGCATGTCCATCGGATTGAGGCCGAGCGTGCGCATCGCGTCGATCTCCTCGCGCATCTTCATCGAGCCAATTTCGGCGGTGAAGGCGCTGCCGGAACGGCCCGCGACGATGATGGCGGTGAGCAGCAGACCCACTTCGCGCAAGAAAATGATGCCGACCAGATTGACCGTGAAGACATCCGCGCCGAAGCGCTTGAGCTGCGATGCGCCCTGCTGCGCAATCACCGCACCGATGAGAAAGGTCAGGAGACAGACAAGCGGCAGGGCGTCGAAGCCCGCGCGCTCCATATGCGAGACGAGCGGCACGGCCCGGAGCCTGCTCGGATGGCGGATGGTCGCGCCGATGGCGGCGACAACTTCGCCGAAGAAGCCGAGCACGGTTGCGGCGCCGTCGGCGACCGTGAGGACGGACTTGCCGATGCGGGCGAGAATCTGAAGGAGGAGCGGCACATCCGGCCGACGCACCGGATCGGCATAGGCGCCCTCGCCCACCTTGTCGAAAAGGATCTGCTGGCTCTCCGTCGCCTTGTCGAAACGCGCCCTGACGCCGAGCGCCTCGATCTGCGCCGCCGTGCGTTCCAGAACCCAGGTGCCCGCGGTGTCGAAGCGTGTGACGCCCGTCATGTCGAAGACAACTTCATCGGCGTCGGGCGCGGTCGACGCGAAGGCGCGCAATTCATCATCGACGGCAAGCACGGGCACGACCACCCACTCGCCCGAGAGCATGATGCGAAGCTCCCGGCCACGGGTTTCGAACCTGTAGGAGGACTTGAGCCCTTCCGCGCGCGCCCCCGATACGTCCGCCAAACTTCCTCCAGCCTTCGAGGCGCGCACGGCGCGCCAGTTTGACGCAATCGGATAGTGCTCGCCGGGGTTTAGTCTAGAATACCGGCGGAAACCAGATACCCGCCATCCAACCCGGCAAGCTCAAGCGCGCAAAGAGCGGAGGAGATTACCATGAAGGCAGTCCTGAAAACATTGGCCATAAGCACAGTCGCCCTGACGATTTCCGGCGCGGCTTTGGCCGCGGACTGGGAGGGCGGCGACGCCGCCAAGGGCCAGAAAATCTTCAACAAGTGCAAGGCCTGCCACACGATCGACCCGTCAGGCGCCAATGCCATCGGCCCCGACCTCTATGGCGTTTTCGGCCGCACGGCCGGCACCAAGGCCGACTACACCTATTCCGCCGCCATGAAGGCCAAGGGCGCGGGCGGCCTCGTCTGGAGCGAGGAGACGCTGTTCCAGTATCTCGAAAAGCCCCAGGCCTATGTGCCCGGCACCAACATGTCGTTCCCCGGCCTGAAAAAGCCTGAGGACCGCCAGAACCTGATCGCCTATCTGGAAAAAGCGACCGGCCACGAGAAATAAGACAGGACGATTAGACCCGGCTTCGCCTCTTCCCTCAGGGGAGAGGCGAACGGCGCCAGAGCCAGCCGGAGACGACGGCCGCGACAATGGCGCCCGCGATCTGGGCCAGCATGAAGCCCGGCACATCCGTCAGACGAATGCCTGAAAAACTGTCGGTGAAAGCCCTCGCCAGCGCCACGGCGGGGTTGGCGAAAGACGTGGATGAGGTGAACCAGTAGCCGCCCACGATCGTCAACGCGACCACGGACGGGACGGCCTTCGGTGCATTCGCCAGCGCGCCGAGAATGCCCGCGACCAGCATGAACGTGGCGACGGCTTCGCCCGCAAGCTGCCCCGCCCCCGCCCGCATATGCGCCGAATGTTCGATCAGCGGCAGCGCAAACATGTCATGCGCGAGGCCCGTGCCGAGAAGCGCCGCCGGAAACTGCACCAGCATATAGAGCGCCGCGAGCCCCGGCGCGATCTCGCCGCGCAGCGCAAAAACGAGCGTCACCGCCGGATTGAAATGCGCGCCCGAGACGGGACCGAGAACGGTAATCAGCACATAAAGCATGGCGCCCGTCGCCAGCGTGTTGCCGATAAGGGCGACGGCGAGATTTCCGCCTGCAAGCTGCTCGGCCATGATGCCGGAGCCGATGACCGACGCGACGAGAAGACAGGTGCCGAGCGCCTCCGCCGCGAGACGGCGGGATGTTTCAACCGGCATGCGTGGTCTCGTTGCGGCCCATGTCGTCGAGCTTCTTTTTGAGCGCCATGTTGTCGAGGCTGCGGAAAGGCAGGCTGGTGAACAGATCGACGCGGCGGCGAATCTGGACGAAGACCTCGTTGAATTTTTTCCGCGTCGCGTCCTCGGCGCCGACGAAAGCCGCCGGATCTTCGAACGGCCAATGCGCGCTCATCGGCTGACCTGGCCAGATGGGGCACACCTCGCCCGCCGCGTTGTCACAGACGGTGAAAACGAAATCCATGTGCGGCGCGCCCGGCACGGCATACTCATCCCACGATTTTGAACGCAGGCCTTCGACGGGAAGGTTCACCGAGCGCAGCAATTCGACGGCATATGGGTTGACCTTGCCGGCCGGATGGCTGCCGGCGCTATAGGCGTGGAAGCGGTCGCCCGCACGCCCGTTCATATAGGCTTCGGCGAGAACGCTGCGCGCCGAATTTCCGGTGCAGAGAAAGAGGACGTTATAGGGCTTGCGTGCGTCGCTCATGGTTCAGCAACTCTCGCAGCAAACGGCGGGCTTTTGCACTTCGATCTTCGGCGCCGAATAGAACGCCGCCGACTTCTCGAGATCGGCGGCGCCGAGGCTCACATGCAGTCTCTTCATCAGGCGCACTCCTTCTTGCGTTGACGTGTTCCGACGATGCCGCACGCGCCGCCGCAGCAATCTTCCAGCAGAAAATCCGTCAAGCCGCGCATCGCGCCGAGATCGGCCTTGTAGATGATCGACCGGCCGTCGCGGCGCGAAGTGACGAGCCCGGCATGAGACATTTCCTTCAGATGGAAGGAGAGCGTCGCCGGCGGGACATCCAGCGCCTCGCCGATCTCGCCCGCCGCGAGCCCGCCCTCGCCGTCCTTCGGCGAATGGGCGCGCACCAGCGCGCGGAAGATCGCCAGGCGCGTTTCCTGCGCAAGCGCCGAGAGAGCATCGATGGCTGTTTTCATTTCCATGATTCTATATTCATGGAAATATAGAAGACAGTCAAGCCGGTCCCTCTCCTGCGAACGGCGGGAGGCGGAGCGTTAATAGTTTCCCGATTCTGGTGGAACGAAAGCTGCAACCCGGCAGTTGGGCAACCTTGTCATCGTCTCGCAACGGGACAATGGCAGGTCAAATGTTCAGTATAGGAGCAACTGGCGCGCCGGATCGGGGCGCCAGACGCAAGAAGAAGATGAATTCGACACCCGTGTTTCGCAGACTTTCGGCAATCCTGCCCGGACTGGTTCTGGTCATCGGGCTTGCCTTGTCGATTTACGACGTCGCGGGTTTGGCGACGTCGCTGCAAAACCAGGTCTTCGACGCCTATCAGCGAATTGAGCCGCGGAAGGCCGGACCCGCCAACTCGCACGCCGTCTACGTCGATATCGGCGCCGCCAGCGTCGATGCGGAAGGTGCCTGGCCCTGGCCGCGCAAGCGGCTGTCGGCGCTGATCGAGGCCGCGCGGAGCGCGGGCGCAAGCGCCGTCGTACTCGATATGCCGGTGGACGAGCCGGACCCGACATCGACATCCCAACTTCTGAAACTCTGGGAGCCGTTGGGCGCGGAAGCCTCCACCGCCGGGCTGCAGACCGGGCTTGCCAATATGCCGGACTATGACCGCGCTTTCGCAGCGGACCTCGCTGCCGCCCCGAGCGTCATCTCGTTTGTTCCGGGCAAGGCCGCCATAGGCGATCTGCGCGCGCCCGCCAATGCCCAGGCCGTCCTTGCCGAAGGCAGCGACGCGCGCCACTACACAAGGAATTATCCCGCCTGGAGGCTGAGCCTTCCGGATTTCGAAATAGCCTCCAAGGGCGAAGGCGCCACCCTGCCCGACCGCACGCCCGGCACCGCCGTGCGCGGCCTGCCGATGGTCGTCAACCTGAACGGAACGCTCTATCCCTCCAATGTGCTGGAGGCGCTGCGCGTCACCAGCAACGGCACGGGCTATCACGTCAACGTCGTCGAACCCGCCAGCGGCTTCGCCCTCGGCATGGAGCCCGGCATCGACCGCGTGACGCTCGACGGCACCGACTTCGCCGCGTTGACCGGCCCCGACGGCTGTCTGCGCCTCTATTTCGGCAGACCGGAGACGCGCCTGGCCATCGCCGCGTCAGCCCTGATGAAAAATCCGGCCGATGCGAGCCTGCTGAGGGGTCGCATCGCCGTTATCGGTGTTTCGTCGAACGGCACCGAACGCTTTTACGAGACGCCGGTAGGGATACCGATGGCATCGGGCGCCATCACGGCAAACGCCATCGACCAGATCGTCGATGGCGCTTATCTGACGCGGCCGGGCTGGGCCTCGGCCGCCGAACAGCTTTTCATTTTTCTCGGCGGCATCCTCGTCATTCTCGCCATCGGCCGGTTCCGTTTCCGCTGGAGCTTTTTCCTGACCATCGCCCTCGTCGGCGGCGCGGGCTACGGCTCATGGTGGGCGTTCGACACGCATCGCTGGCTGATCGATCCGGCGCTCGGCAGCATCACGCTGATC
>DASVNC010000170.1:0-1850 GCA_036384055.1 Parvibaculum sp. | reverse complement strand
CCGGCCGCGAGCGGCATGGCGCCCGCCAGCGGCACGTTGACCGCACCGCAATAGCGGAACGGTCCCTCTCGTCCGGTTCTGAGAGGGGCCTCAGTTCTGCGCGCCGGTCGCGATTGGCCGCAAACGGTCGTAGATCAGGTGAAAAACGTAGGTGTAGACGACATAGGCGGCGGTGAAGCCGATGTCGGCGGCAAATGCCGCGAGCCACCCTCTACCGCTCATGATGAAAATAATCGGCACCGCGAAGAGTGTAATTATCGCTTCATTGAGAACGGCGTGCAGCGCGCGGTGAACCCATGTCCGCTCATGCGCCATGCGTCCGGTCCATCGGAGCAGAGCGCGGTCAAAGACGGTGTTGTAGATCGTCGACCAGATCATCACGCCCACCGAAACGAGCGTCATCGTGGCAAGCGAGTTTCCGGCCGTCACGCCCATCGCCCAGGCATAGGCGGGCGTGACCAGCGCCAGACCCACGGCCTCATAGATCGCGGCCTGAAGAATGCGTTCCGGCGTGCTGCGCAGCATCGGCATTCCTCCGGCGAAGAGGTCTATTTCTTCTCGATCGGCAGCGCGAGGCGGATATGCAGTTCCTTGAGCTGCTTGGGCGTCACTTCCGACGGCGCCTGCATCAGCAGGTCCTGCGCCTGCTGGTTCATCGGGAACATCGTCACTTCACGCAGGTTCTCGACACCGGCCAGCAGCATCACCATGCGGTCGATGCCAGGCGCGAGACCGCCATGCGGGGGCGCGCCGAACTTGAAGGCGTTCAGCATGCCGCCGAATTTCGTCTCGACAGTCGCCTTGTCGTAACCGGCAATCGCGAAAGCCTTGTACATGATCTCGGGCTTGTGGTTCCGAATGGCGCCCGACGAAAGCTCCACGCCGTTGACGACGATGTCGTACTGATAGGCGTTGATGGTCAGCGGGTCCTGATTTTCCAGCGCATCGAGGCCGCCCTGCGGCATCGAGAACGGGTTGTGTGAGAAGTCGACGCGCTTCTCGTCCTCGTTCCATTCAAACATCGGGAAATCGACGATCCAGCAGAACTTGAACACGCCCTCTTCGATGAGGCCGAGTTCCTTGCCGATGCGCGTGCGCGCGGCGCCGGCAAAGGCGGTGAAGTTCTTCGGCTGGCCGGCGACGAAGAAAACCGCATCGCCTTCCTTGAGGCCAAGCTCGACGCGCAGCTGCTCGGTGCGCTCCGGGCCGATGTTCTTGGCGAGCGGCCCCGCGCCTTCCAGCGCGCCGTTTTCCGAGCGATAGAAAATATAGCCCAGGCCCGGCTGGCCCTCGCCTTGCGCCCATGAATTCATGCGGTCGCAGAAGGCGCGGTTGCCGCCGGTCGGCGCCGGGATCGCCCAGACTTCGACCTTCGGATCCTTTTCGATCATGCCGGCGAAAACCTTGAAGCCCGAACCGGCAAAAATATGCGTCGCATTCGACATCTGGATCGGATTGCGCAGGTCCGGCTTGTCGGAGCCATATTTGCGCATCGCTTCGGCATAGGGGATGCGCGGGAAGGGAGGATAAGGCGAAACCTTGCGGCCCGCGGCGAACTCCTCGAAAAGCCCGTGCAGCACCGGCTCGATGGCCGAGAACACATCGTCCTGATCGACAAAGCTCATCTCGACATCGAGCTGGTAGAACTCACCGGGCGAGCGGTCGGCGCGGCCGTCCTCGTCGCGGAAGCAGGGCGCGATCTGGAAGTAGCGGTCGAAGCCCGCCACCATGATGAGCTGCTTGAACTGCTGCGGCGCCTGCGGCAGCGCGTAGAACTTGCCGGGATGAATGCGCGAGGGAACGAGATAGTCGCGCGCGCCTTCCGGCGAGGAGGCAGTCAGGATCGGCGT
>DASVNC010000169.1:0-2038 GCA_036384055.1 Parvibaculum sp. | reverse complement strand
TCGCGCGGCTGACGATGACGATCGAGACGGTGCTGTCGGAGGTTGAGAGATAGAAAGGCCCTCACCCTCCCATCGCTTTGCGATGGGTCCCTCCCTCTCCCAAAGGGAGAGGGGCTGAGCGCGCCTTTCTAGCCCTCTCCCGGCGGGAGAGGGTTGGGTGAGGGCCTTGTTTCCATCGCCAGCAACGCCCTCAAGCCTTCGCGGTAGGTCGGGTAGCGCAGCAGGACGCCGAGTTCGTCATGGATGCGCCGGTTGGAGACGCGCTTGGATTCCTCGTAGAAGCTCCGCGCCATCGGCGAGAGATCGGCATCCTCGAAGGCGATTTCGGGCGGCGGCGCGCGGCCCAGAAGCCCGGCGGCGAAGGCGACGACCTCCTGCGGCGGCGCAGGTTCGTCGTCGCAGACGTTATAGGCCGCGCCGGGACGGGGCTTCCTCATCGACGCGGCAAGGACGGCGGCGATGTCGTCGATGTGAATACGGGAGAATATCTGGCCCGGCTTGACGATGCGCTTTGCCGTGCCGTCTAGGACAGAGCGCAGCTGATTGCGGCCCGGCCCGTAAATGCCGGCCAGACGAAAGATGTGGAGCGGCAGGCCGAGCGCCGCCCAGCCCTGCTCGGCGGCGAGACGCCGGCGGCCCCGCGCCGTCGCGGGCGTGAGCGGCGAATTCTCATCGACCCAGTCGCCGCCCCGATCGCCATAGACGCCGGTGGTCGAGAGATAGCCCACCCAGCGCAACTCCGGCAGCCGGGCGATGTCGCGGCCGTGGGCGGCGAGAACCGGATCGCCCGCCTCGCCCGGCGGCACCGACAGGAGGAGATGCGTCGTGCCTTTGAGCGCCCGGGGATCGAGCGGGCGGTTCTCGGCGAACACGAAGGTTTCGATGCCGGTGGCGCGCAGCTCTGCCGCCTTCGCCTCCGTCCGGCAGGTGCCGGCGACCGCCATGCCGCCATCCGTGAGATCGCCGGCCATGAGCTCGCGAGCCAGCGCCAGCGCGCTCATGCCGAGGCCGAAGCAGAAAAGCCTGCCGTTCACCAATCCATCCTCTTTCGCTTGCAAACCCCGGCGTGGTGACAGAGCTTACCCGCCATGACGACGATCCGACAAACCGCGCTGACGCTGGGCTTCATTCTGATCCCCTTCGCCGCATTTGCCGCGGATGCCGCGCCCGCGGAGCCCGGCGACTATGACGTTTGCGTCTCGATGATCGACAAGGCCGCCGACAAGGCGCTGGCCTATGCGAAAGCCTGGGAACCCCATGCGGGCCAGGACAAGCTGGCGGCGCTGCATTGCGAGGCGCTGGCGCTGTCGGCGCTCGGCCGCGATGTCGATGCGGCCAATCTTTTCGATGAAGTGGCGGCGGCGCTTTCGGCCGCGCCCAATGACGCGCAGGCCGACGCCTATACACAGGCCGCCAATGCCTGGCTGATTGCGGGCGACATGACGAAGGCCAGGGCGGCGATGGACAATGCCGTGACGCTGCAGCGGACGCCCGCGCATCTGATGGACCGGGCGCAGGTGCGGGCGCTGGCGAAAGACTGGGACGGCGTCAGGAGCGACACCGGCGAGGTGCTGGCCGAATTGCCGAGTGATGCCGACGCATTGGCGTTGCGCTCGACCGCGCTCAGCGAGCTCGGCTATCCGAAGGCGGCGCTGGCGGACGGCGAACGCGCCGCCTCGATTGCGCCGCACAATCTCGATGCGCTGCTGGCGCGGGGACGAGCGCGGGCGGCGATGGGCAATGTCGCGGGCGCGCGCACCGACTGGCAGGACGTCATCCGTTTCGCCAAGGCGACCGGCCGGGCCGACGATCCGGCGGCGCAGGCGGCACAGGATTATCTGAAGAAGTCCGGCGGATAGTTGCCCGGTGACTGTGTCATCCCGGGGCGACACTGACGTTTTTGCGCGGCTGAAAACTACCCCACCGCCCTCCACTCCTCCCGCACGCCCTCATCCTCTTCATGCACCAATGCATCGGCGGCGAGCGCGCGACCTTCCGCGGGCGCGAGTTCATTGAGCGCCCAGACGGCCATTGCGCG
>DASVNC010000168.1:0-9949 GCA_036384055.1 Parvibaculum sp. | reverse complement strand
AAGGTCACGCATGTCATCACGCAGAATATCGACAATCTGCATCAGAACTCAGGCGTGCCGGCGGCGAAGATCATCGAACTTCATGGCAACGGCACTTACGCGAAGTGTCTCGATTGCGGGCTCCGGCACGAGCTTGTCTGGGTGAAAATGAATTTCGAGGCGAGCCGCGAAGCGCCGACCTGCCGGGCCTGTAACGGCATCGTGAAGTCGGCGACCATCTCGTTCGGGCAGGCGATGCCGGAGGAGGAAATGCGCCGCGCCGAGGAGGCGACGCTCGCCTGCGATCTCTTTCTAGCCATCGGCTCGTCGCTGCAGGTTTTTCCGGCGGCGGGCTTTCCGATCATCGCCAAGCGCAACGGCGCGCGGCTCGTCATCCTGAATCGCGAGCCGACGGAACTCGACCGGATCGCCGATCTCGTCATCCATGACGAGATCGGGCCGACGCTCGGCGCGCTGGCGATGCTCAACTGAAGGACATCATGGAAAAGAACAAGGATGCGCCCTGGTGGCAGGGAGCGGTGGTCTATCAGATTTACCCGCGCAGCTTTCTCGACACCAATGGCGACGGCATCGGCGACCTGAAAGGCATCGAGGAGAAGCTCGACTATGTGGCCGGGCTTGGCGTCGATGCGATCTGGCTGTCGCCGATCTACCCGACGCCCAATCGCGATTTCGGCTACGACATTTCCGACTATGTCGGCATCGCGCCCGAAATGGGGACGATGGCCGACTTCGACCGGCTGGTGAAGGAATGCCATGCGCGCGGGATCAGGATGATCCTCGATCAGGTGCTGAGCCATACGTCAGAGCAGCATCCGTGGTTTCAGGAAAGCCTGCTCAGCCGCGACAACGCCAAGGCCGACTGGTACGTCTGGGAGGAAGCGCGGGAAGACGGCACGCCGCCGAATAACTGGCTGGCGGCTTTCGGCGGCGCGGCATGGTCGTGGCATCCGCTGCGCAGGCGGTATTACTTTCACAAGTTTCTGAAGAGCCAACCGAAGCTGAACTTCCACAATGCCGAGGTGGTCGATGCCTGCATGGATGTGCTGCGCTTCTGGCTCGACCGCGGCGTCGACGGCTTCCGTCTCGATGTCGCCAATTCCTATGTGCACGATCCGAAGCTGACCGACAATCCGCCGGTGCCGATGGCCGAGCGCACATGGGCGAACTGGGCGCATGCGCCGCGCCTGCAGCGGCATATTTACGATGCGAACACGCCAGAGAACGAATGGGCGATGAAGCGCGTGCGCAAGGTGATGGACGAGTATGAAGGGCGGCTTGCCTTCGGCGAGTTTTCCGAGGAACCCTCGATGTTCGGCGTCTATGCGGGCGGCATGGAGCGGCTGCATACGGGCTACACGTTCGACTTTCTCGAAGACTGGTCCTTCAAGCCGCATGTCTTCCGCAAATATTTCGACGAGCTGCTGATGCCGCTGGAGCATCTCTGGCCTTGCGTGACTTTCTCCAATCACGACATCGTGCGGCCGGTGACGCGCTGGGGCGGCGGCAAGGGCGACGACGCGCTGGCGAAACTGACGATGACGCTGCTCGTGGCGCTCAAGGGCACGGTGCTGATGTATCAGGGTGAAGAGCTCGGCTTGCCCGAAGTCGATCTCGAACGGAAATGGATTCAGGATCCCGTCGGCGATCTTTATTTCCCTTTCGGCAAGGGCCGCGACGGCTGCCGCACGCCGATGCCCTGGGAACGCGATGCGCATGAGGCGGGCTTCACCAGCGGCGCGCCGTGGCTGCCGATCCCGGATTATCACCGCGTGCGGGCGGCAAACATTCAGCAGACTGACAAGACATCCGCGCTCGCCCATGCCAGATCGGTCATCGCGGCCCGCAAGGCGCATCCGGCGCTGGCGCGGGGCGAGATCAAGTTCATCGACGCGGATGGCGAGCAGATACTGGCATTTGAGCGCAAGGGCGAAGGGGAGACTTTGATCTGTGTCTTCAACCTCGGGCGCGATGCCGCGGGCTATACGCTGCCGGCGGGCGCGGGCGAGATCGTGCTTTCAACGGGAGAGGTGAAGCGCGAGGGAACGGCGTTGAGGCTTGAGGGGCGGAGCGGCGCGGTGTTTACGCTCTGAGCGAACCGCGCCCGTGGCGCCATCCCGGCTTTCACCGGGTTGACAGTTGGGGCCGGGCGGCGGGGTCCGCCCTCGCGCTTGTCAACAGGCGTTGAATAAAAGAAGATGCAGGGCTTGGCCAGGCCGGGACATGTCGATTTGAGGAGTGCCGTTCTTGAAGTCCGATTTCATTACGCAAAGTCTCGAACTCGTCGCCGAACTTTGCGGCGATCCGACGCCGCTCGTCTATGCGCGGCTCTTTGCCGAACACCCCGAATTGGAAGCCCTGTTTACGCGCGACACCAGCGGTGCGGTCCGCGGGCAGATGCTCGCCCAGGTCATAGACATTTTTTTCGATCATGTCGGGCGAGGAGCCTACACGACGAATTTTATTCGCGCCGAGCAGGTGAACCACGAAAATCTCGGCGTGCCGCCGCAGGTGTTCGGGACGTTCTTCCGGACGGTGATGGAATGTTTCCGCGAAGTCGCGGGGGATCAGTGGACACCCGAGATGGATGCGGCCTGGCGCGAGCTGGTTGCGGAGCTTGAGGATTTGACGGCGCGGGTGGGGGTCTAGGCGGTTACTTCGCCCGCCGCCGGGCCATGTCTTCCGGCGTGTCGATGTCGTTGAGCGTGGCTTCGTCGGGCATCGGCACTTCGCAGACGGCATCGGCATGGGTGCCGATCAAGTGTTTGGCGCCGACATCCCCCTTCAGGCCGGCCATGTCGGCGAACCATTCGGCGCCCCAGAGAACGGGGTTGCCCTGTTTGCCGGCGAATGTGGGCACGCAAATGGTGCGGCCTTCTTCCGGATCGAAAGCGGCGGCGAGGCGGCCGAGATGGGTCGCGCTGACATCCGGCATGTCGCCGAGGCAGACGAAAGCCGCGTCGGCGTTCTCGGGCAAAGCGGCGATGCCGGCCCGGAGCGAGGTCGAAAGCCCGTCGGCGTAATCGGGATTGTGGACGAACGTCACGGCGCGATCGGCAAGCGCGGCGCGGACGTCTTCAGCCTGATGGCCGGTGACGACGATGACCGGGTGAGCGCCGGCGGCCAGCGCCGCATCGACGACGCGGGCGACCATCGGCCTGGCTTCGACTTCGGCCAGGAGCTTGTTTGCCGCGCCCATGCGGCTCGACCGTCCGGCGGCCAGCACCACGGCGGCGATGCGGGGGGCGGAAGGCTTTTCCGGTGTTGTGCCGTCCCGGGGCTGCGGGCGGGTTACGATCTCCTTCAGGAGGCCCCCGGCGCCCATGCGCATCACGTCTTCGCGCGTCACGTCGAGGCCGGCGAGAAGGCGCGCCAGCACCCAGTCGAAGCCGTTGAGTTTCGGCGAGCGGGCGCAGCCGGGAAGGCCGATCACCGGCACGTCCTCGGCGCGGGCAAGCAGCATCAGGTTGCCCGGATCGACCGGCATGCCGAAATGGACGATCTCGCCGCCCGCGGCCGCGATGCCCGCCGGAACGACATCGCGTCGGTCGGTGATGGCGGAGGCGCCAAAAACGAGAATGGGGGAGAAGCCAGCCGCCAGCGCCTCATGCACGGCGACGGCGATGGCGCCCTCGTCGTGCTCGCAGCGGATTTCGCGGGCCAGCGTGCTGCCCATGCTTTCGAGGCGGCGGGCGAGCACATCATGCGTCTTGTCGAGGATGCTCTCCCTGGTGCCGGGCAGGCGGGTTGCGATCAATGCGGCGCGGTGCGGCCGGAAGGGATGCAGCCTGAGCAGCGGTCCGCCGGATTTTGCGCCAGCCACCGCCCGGTCGAGGGCGGCGCGAGGGGCGGCAAAGGGGATCACTTTGACGGTCGCAATCATCTGGCGGGGCGCGACGGCTTCGTAGGGCGCGAGCGTCGCGACGGTGAGTGCTTCGTCGATCAGGTTGATGGCGTCGAGGCGGGCGGGATCGTAGGTCAGGATGCCGTCCGCTTCGGCAAAAAGGTTGGCGCGGCCGGTGAAAGGTTCGCCGACGCGCAGGCCGGGGCCAGCCAGCGCCTGGGCCAGCTCGGCGGCAGCCTCGTCTTCTGACACGTCCGAGGCTTCAAGGCGGGCGACGACGATCCGGTTGACGCCGGCGGCGACGAGTGCGGCGATGTCGGCGGCGGAGAGGATGCGCCCCTTTTTGAAGGTCGAGGTGCCGACCTTGATCGAATGGGCAAGGATCGCGCCGGCGGCCTCCGCAGATGTCATGTCGCCGAAGATCATCCGCGCAGAACCTCCGTGATCTGGCCCATGATCGAGACGGCGATTTCAGCCGGGCTTTTGGCCCCGATCGAGAGGCCGACGGGGCCGTGAATGCGGGTGAGCGTCTGGTCGTCGAAGCCGGCGGCGCGCAGGCGGTCCATTCGGGCGGCATGTGTCTTCTTGCTGCCGAGGGCGCCGATGTAGAAGGCGGGGCTCCTGAGGGCGGCGGCAAGGGCCGGGTCGTCGAGCTTGGGGTCGTGGGTGAGGGTGACGACGGCGGTGCGGGTGTCCGGGGCGACAGTGGCCATCGCTTCGTCCGGCCAATCTGTAATGAGGGCGATGCCGGGGAAGCGGTCTTCCGATGCGAAGGCCGTGCGAGGGTCGATGACGGTCACGTCGTACCCCGCCAACGCGCCGATGCGGGCCAGCGGCTGGGCGATATGGACCGCGCCGACGACAACCAGGCGGAGCGGCGGATTGAAGGCGTTCAGGAACCACTGGGCACCGTCCGGCGCCTCGACAATACGCGATTTGTCCGACGATAAAACTTCATGTGAAGCTTTAATTAACCACGTTTCATGTGAATTATCAGCTAGATAGGTAAGTTTTTGAATGCCGTCCGAGAGCCTGGTGGCGAGCACAACGGGCCGCTTTGCCTCACGACTCTTCAGAAGCTCCTTGAGGATAAGTTCGCGCATCAGGCCGTAACCGGCTCGATCAGCACGCGGATGCGGCCGCCGCAGGCCAGTCCGACTTCCCAGGCCTTGGCGTCGCTGACGCCATATTCCAGCACTTCCGTTTTGCCGCTGGTCAGCGTGTCGAGTGCGCGCGTCACCACATCGCCCTCGATGCAGCCGCCCGAGACGGAGCCGATGAAGGCCGCATCGTCGCGGATGGCGAGCTGACTGCCGACCGGGCGCGGCGCCGAGCCCCAGGTTTCGATGACGGTCGCCAGCGCGACGCCGTGGCCTTCGGACTGCCAGCGGGCGGCCTGTTCCAGCACCTGCTCGTGGTCCAGCATTTCGCTCATGCGGCTCTCCTTTCGGGCTGGCGGGCGGCGGGCGCGCTCAAACTGTCGATCAGCGCCGCCAGCGAGGCCAGATTGTGTACCGCGCGGAACTCGTCCACATGGGGGAGGAGGGCGCGGATGCCTAGGGATTTGGGCTCGAACCGGTCGTAGCGCAAGAGAGGGTTCAGCCAGATGAGGCGCCTGGTCTGCCGATGCAGGCGCGCAATCTCGGCTTCGACGCCCTGGCCGGCGTCGCGGTCGAGGCCATCGGTGACGAGGAGGAGGATGGCGCCCTGGCCGAGGACGCGGCGGGACCAGTCGACATTGAAGCGGTGCAGCGCCTCGCCGATGCGGGTGCCGCCATCCCAGTCGGTGACGGTGGCGGCGACGCGCGCCAGCGCCTCATCGACATCGCGGTGTTTCAGTTCGCGGGTGACGTTTGTCAGATGGGTGCCGAAGAGGAAGACGCTCACCCGGTCGCGGTCGTTGGTCAGGGCGTGAAGGAAGTGGAGAAAGATGCGGGCATAGGCCGACATGGAACCGGAAATATCGACCAGCACGACCAGCGGCGGACGGCGGCGGCGGTATTCACGCTTGCGGAGCGGGATGATGCCGCCGCTGCGGAGCGAGGCGCGAAGGGTTGCGCGCATGTCGATCAGGCGGCCGTGGGGCGCGGGGCGGGTGCGGCGGGTGCGGGTTTCGTCCAGCGGCAGGCGCAGGCGCGATATGGAGGCTTTTGCCTCGGCAAGCTCTGCGGCGGACATCTGCTCGAAGTCCTTTTGGCGCAGGACTTCGACGGCAGAAAAGGTCTCGCTGGCGTCGATGTCGATGTCCGGATCTTCGGCCCCGGACTGTTCGGGCTCGGTCCCGAAGAGAGCTTCGGCGATGCGGCGGTTGGCCTTTTCCGTATCGTCATTTTCCGGCGTGCGGAGTTCCGGCAGCATCAGCGCCATCATGCGATCGAGCAATTGCGGATCGCGCCAGAAGACGTGGAAGGCCTGATCGAAGATCAGATGGGCATCGTGGCGTTTCACCAGCGTCGCATGCAGCGTCCAGTAGAAGTCGTCACGGGAGCGGAGACCGGCCGCCTCGACGGCTTCGATGGCATCCAGCACCTGCCGGGGTCCGACCTTCATGCCGGCGCGGCGCAGCACGCGCGCAAAATGGACGATATTCTCGGCCAAACGCTCCGGCGCGGCGGGGTCCATTACTGCGCCGCCTGCGAACCGGCGCGGATTTCGTCGAGGATGCGCGCGGCCTCGCTGCCCTGCACGCGGGCGATGTCGTCCTGATATTTGAGGAGCGCGCCCAATGTGTCGTTGACGACCTGCTGGTCGAGGGCGAGCGCGTCGAGCTGGGTGAGCGCCTGCGCCCAGTCGATGGTCTCGGCGACGCCGGGGTTCTTGTAGAGATCGATACCGCGCAGGGATTGCACGAAGGCGACGACTTCGCGCGACAGGCGGGCGGAGGCGCCGGGCGCCTTCAGCTTCAGGATTTCGAGTTCGCGGGCGGCATCCGGATAATCGACCCAGTGATAAAGGCAGCGGCGCTTCAGCGCATCGTGGATTTCGCGCGTGCGGTTCGAGGTGACGATGACGATGGGCGGCTCGGCGGCCTTGATAGTGCCGATTTCGGGGACGCTGACCTGAAAATCGGAGAGAACTTCGAGAAGATAGGCCTCGAAGGGCTCGTCGGTGCGGTCGAGCTCGTCGATCAGCAGCAAGGGCGGGCCGGCGACGTCAGGTTCCAGCGCCTGCAGAATGGGGCGGCGGATCAGGAAACGCTCGGAGAATATATCTTTGCCGAGGCTGTTGCGGTCCTCGATGCCTTGCGCCTCGGCGAGGCGTATCTCGATCATCTGCGCCTGATAATTCCACTCATAGACGGCGCTTGCCGTGTCCAGTCCTTCATAACACTGGAGACGGATCATCCGGCGGCCGAGCGCATCGGCCAGCACCTTGGCGATTTCAGTCTTGCCGACGCCGGCCTCGCCTTCGAGCAGCAGGGGTTTGCCCATCTTGAGAGCGAGGAAAACGGTGGTGGCCAAAGCCCTGTCGGCGACATAGGCGCCGCGGGCGAGCAGGTCGACGGTTTCGTCGATGGAAGCGGGAATGGTCATGGGAGGAATGTAGTAGGTCGGGGGCCGGGCGGGAAGGCCAGGGGAAACTCTGGTTTTTCCGGGCCGAACGGGCGTCGCCGGACGGCGGGCGGTCCGATCCGGGGTGACTGAAATTACAGGAATTTCAGGAAGAAAAACCGCGAAAAGCCCCAGCCAAAGATGTACCAATGCGGCGTTGACGGGAACCCACCGGGAATCATGGCGAACAAGTCCAACAAGCCGATTTTCTTCGATGCGAGCGGACGCCGCGCGGCGCATATATCCGTCCTCGTCTGGGTGGCCGTCGCCGTCGGAATGATCGCCGCGGTGGCGTTCTTCGCCAGCCTGACGACCGTGCCTCATCTTGAGAACGTCAAACTTCCCGGGCAGATGAATGCGGTGCCGATGGCCGAGCTTGAGCGCAAGGCGACGGCGCCGGGCCTGTTGCGGTCGGCGACACGGTTGGCCGAAGAGGCGCGGTCGCGTCGCGAAAAATCGGCGCGGGAACATGCGAGGCGCGCCGAACATGCGCTGCGCAACAATGCCAGGGCGGCAATTCTGGAACCGCAGGACGGCCGGTCGCTGTCCATCGCCTTCTATCCGACATGGGGCGACAACACCTTCGCCTCGTTGCAACGGGCTCTGCCGAAGCTCGATTGGGTTGTCCCGACCTGGTTGACGCTCGCCGGCCCCGACATGACGCTGATGCCGGCCGTGGATCAGCATGTGCGCAGCTATATCCGCGACAACAAGCCGGGCGCGGCGAGACTGCCGAGTTTGCAGAATGCGGCCAACGGCAAATGGGATGGTCCAGGGCTGGCAAAACTGCTGGCGAATCCCGGCAGGCGGCAACAGCTGATCGCGCAGCTTTCAAAGGTCGTGGAGCAGAACCAGCTTCAGGGCATCGTCATCGACTTTGAGGATTTGCCCGTCAAATCGCGCAAGGATCTGGAGACGTTTCTCTCGGATCTGTCGGACGTGTTTTCGCCGCATGGGTGGATCGTCGTGCTGGCGACGCCGGTCGGCGACGACACATGGCCTTTCGCGGCGATGGCGAAGGTGGTCGATTACACGATGCTGATGGCCTACGACCAGCATTGGCTGACGAGCGCGGCCGGCAGCATCGCCGGTGAACCCTGGTTCGAAAGCGTCATCGACAAGCGGATGAAGGTGCTCGATCCAAGCCAGACGATTGTCGCTATCGGCGCCTATGCCTATGACTGGAACGGCGGCGATGTGGACGGGCTGACATTCGAGGACGCGGTGATCGCCGCGCATGACTCCCATGCCGATATCGACTTCGACGACGCCAGCAACAATCCGCATTTTTCATATGTCGAGGACGACAATGTCCGGCATGACATCTGGTTTCTCGACGGCGTGACCGCCTATAACGAGATCCATGCGGCGGACATCTATCAGCCGGCGGGTTATGCCGTATGGCGGCTGGGCGGCGAAGACCCGACGATCTGGAACATCATGGGGCAGCCCTATGGTTCAACGGCGCCCGCGGCGATGGGCGACATTCCGATCATCGATGACATCGACTTCGAAGGGCGGGGCGAACTTCTGAGCGTGGCGGCCGAGCCGACGACCGGCACGCGAACATTCGAAGTCGATCCGAAGACCGGCGATATCGACGACGAGACATATACGCGGTTGCCGACGACTTATGTCATCAGGCAGTTCGGCGCCGCCGGCAAGAAGCTCGCGCTGACATTCGACGACGGGCCGGACCCCGAATGGACGCCGAAGATTCTGGACATTCTGAAAGAAAAACACGTCCCGGCGACGTTTTTCATGATCGGCTCCAACGCGGAGGCGAACCCAGGTCTGGTCCAGCGCGTTCTTGCCGAGGGGCATGAAATCGGCAGCCACACATTCACCCATCCCAATCTGTCGGTGACACCGCCGGAAGCCGTAACACTGGAGCTCAACGCGACACAGCGTCTGTTCGAGGCGCTGACCGGACGCTCGCTACGTCTTTTCCGGCCGCCTTATCTCGGCGACTCGGAGCCCACCGACTACGACGAAATCGTGCCGGTCAAGATCGCACAAGATATGGGCTATATCACGGTCGGCCTGCATGTCGATCCGCTCGACTGGATGCAACCCGGCGTCGACAACATCGTTCAGAGCACACTCGATCAGGTCGGCATGGCGACGACCGAGATGCCGAGAAATGTCGTTCTGCTACACGATGCCGGCGGCGACCGCGAGCAGACCATCGAGGCGCTGCCGATCCTGATCGATAAGCTGCGGGCGGAGGGCTACACCTTCGTTCCCGTTTCAGCGTTGATCTCGCTGACACCGGAAGAGGCGATGCCGCATCTGCCGCTCACCGTGTCGCTGCTGACGGACCGGGCAGTCTTTCTGACCTTGAGCACGCTCGGCCACATCCTCTACTGGTCGTTCCTTGTGGCGATATGGCTCGGTATCGCGCGGCTTCTGTTTCTGGTCGGCTTGAGCCTCTGGCGGCGGTGGGCTGAAAGCTCGATGGACGTTCCCGCGCCCGCGCACATCCGTGTTTCGGTGATCGTGCCCGCTTACAATGAGGAGAACGTCATCGTCTCGACGGTGCGCGGCATTCTTG
>DASVNC010000167.1:0-1639 GCA_036384055.1 Parvibaculum sp. | reverse complement strand
CCGGATGCGATCTGGCGCTTCACTGCAACGGCAAGATGGACGAGATGGAGGCGGTGGCCTCGGAGGTGCCGGTGCTGGCGGGCGAGGCGCTGAAACGCTCCGCCGCGGCGCTGGCGCGTCTCATGCCGCCCGAACCCTTCGACGAATCAGCGGGCGTGGCGCGCTTCAAGGCGCTGCTCGGCTCTTCCTGGGGATAACCGAGAAACAGGGTACCGTGGCGTGGGGGCCCGGGGTATAAGGGCCAATGCGGGCGTGTGTCAGTAATCTGACGGGGCAAAGCGGACCGCACCCCTTTTTGAGATCAACCGGACAGGCGGGCATGAGCGCGACGCCCCATCAAGGCGAGGCGGAGACCGGGGCACCGGGAACGGACCCTTTCGTCGAGGGCCCGCCCAGGGACGTGCCCGCCGCTGACGACGCCGACCTGCTGATCGTCGATCTCGACGGGTTCGAGGGACCGCTGGACGTGCTGCTGACGCTGGCGCGGAACCAGAAGGTCGATCTCACCCGCATCTCGATCCTGAAGCTCGCCGAGCAGTATCTCGACTTCATCAACCGCGCGCACCGGATGGAGCTCGACCTCGCCGCCGACTATCTGGTGATGGCGTCGTGGCTCGCCTATCTGAAATCGCGGCTGCTGCTGCCGCCGCCGGATGTCGAAGAAGGCCCGAGCGGCGCCGAAATGGCGGCGCGGCTGGCCTTCCAGCTTCAGCGCCTGGAAAGCATGCGCAATGCGGCGCGCGGCATCTTCGCCCGGCAGCGGCTCGGCGCGCAGGTTTTTCGCCGGGGTGCGCCGGAAGGCATTCGTGTCGTTAAAACAAGCGAATACCAGGGCACGCTCTATGAGCTTCTGAAGGCCTATTCGGACCAGAGGCTGAAGGGCCACGAGACGCATTGGGAGCCGAAGCGGCTGCCGATCCTTGCCATCGAGATTGCGCGCAAGCGCCTCGAACAGATGCTCGGCATGATGTTCGACTGGGGGCGCATCGACGCCTATCTGCCGGTCGAGTATATGTCGGGCGATATGCGCCGGTCGGCGCTCGCCAGCACGTTCAGCGCCGCACTCGTCCTTGCCAAGGATGGCGAGGTTGAGCTTCGGCAGGCGGGCGCCTACCAGCCTTTGTTCATGCGCAAGAAAAAGCCGGAAGACCAGAAGCCCGAAGC
The DNA here is from genome assembly GCA_036384055.1 of Parvibaculum sp. Taxonomy (GTDB): domain Bacteria; phylum Pseudomonadota; class Alphaproteobacteria; order Parvibaculales; family Parvibaculaceae; genus Parvibaculum. The sequence goes on along the minus strand of DASVNC010000167.1, from coordinate 475 downwards.
CAGTAGCCCGAAGAATGACTGAAGAAAATGCGATGACGGAAACGACCGAGCCAGATCCTGTCGATACGCCTGATGAAGGCGGCGGCGAGGAAGCCGCCTCTGAGGAGGCGGGCAACGTCGTGAGCTTTCCGGCGAATGCGACGGAACATGCCCAGTTGATGCGGATGACCGAGGCGCTGCTTTTTGCCGCCGCCGAACCGCTCGACATTGACAGCATCGCGGCGCGGCTGCCGGAGGGCGCGGATGTCGGTGCGCTCATTGAGGATCTTCAGAAACTTTATGAGAAGCGCGGCGTAAACCTCGTTCGTGTCGCCAATAAATGGATGCTGCGGACGGCGGACGATCTGGCCTTCCTGATGGAAAGGTCGGCGGTCGAGCAGCGCAAGCTGTCCCGTGCCGCGATGGAGACGCTGGCCATCATCGGCTACCACCAGCCGGTGACGCGGGCCGAGATCGAAGAGATCAGAGGCGTGAG
>DASVNC010000166.1:0-4019 GCA_036384055.1 Parvibaculum sp. | reverse complement strand
TTGCCCATTTCGGGATCGACATTGCCTGTCGGCTCGTCGGCGAGCAGCAGGTCTGGCTGGGCGACGACGGCGCGGGCGATGGCGGCGCGCTGTTTCTCGCCGCCCGATAATGTGGGCGGCTTGGCCTGCATGCGTTCGCCCAAGCCCACCCAGGAGAGAAGTTCCTTCACATCGGCGCGGTAGCTTGTCTCCGCGCGGCCCTGGATTTTCAGCGGCAGGGCGATGTTTTCATAGGTGGTCAGGTGGTCGATCAGGCGGAATTCCTGAAAGACGACGCCGACGCGGCGGCGGATGTCGGGAAGGTCGGCGCGCGGCAGCGTCGCAATGTCCCGGCCGAACATGGTGATGAGGCCGCGCGAGGGGCGTTGGGCCAGAAACATCAGCTTCAGCAGGGAGGTCTTGCCGGCGCCGGACGGGCCGGTCAGAAAGTGAAGCGAGCCCGGCGCGAGGTGAAAACTCACATCGCGCAGAACTTCCGGCCCCATGCCGTATCGCATACCCACATTCTCGAAGCGAATCATGCCCGGCACGGTATCATGGAAGCCCGGAATGGGGACCGGGGCCGGTGAAACGCGCGATGCCCGCGCGCTTTTTGGCCGGGCTTAACCGGGCTTTAACCATACGCCCCGTTTCAATAGACTCCGGGGACCGGTCTTTGACCGCGTGTGTCCTCTCTATAGGTTTTTCACGGCACCCAAGCGGATGATTATCACCTGCCCGTCCTGCTCGACACGCTATCCGGTGGAAGCGTCTTCCTTTGCGCCTTCGGGGCGCAAGGTGCGCTGCGCCAAATGCGGGCATAGCTGGCATCAGGCGCCGCCGACCGACTTGCCGCGCAGGGGCGACGAGGGCATGGCCGTCGATGCGGACGGCGCCGTCGAAGCGCCGTCGCCTGCAGCGGAAGCAGCTGACGAGGCTCTTCCCGCCGTCATCCAGGCGTCGCAAAAGCCACTCTTCCGCAGCGAACCGAAACCGGAGCCTGAGGCCGCCGCCGAAAGCGCCGCCGACACTGCCGGAGATTCGGAAGAATCCCCCATCGTCATGATCCCGGCGGCCGCGCCTGTCAGCGCCGGCCGTTTGCGCGCCCATCTCGACGATGTCGCCTCAAGCCGCCGCGGCCGCATCTTCACCGTCATCGGCTGGATTGCGCTGGTGCTTTTCGTCGCCGGATCGGTTTTCAGCGTCGTGCAGTATCGCCGCGAGATCGCCGCGCTCTGGCCCAAGACCGTTCCGCTCTATGCAGCCGCAGGTGCGCCGGTCAATCTTCGCGGTCTTGAATTCCGCGATGTCGCCTATGAGCGCCAGAGCGAGAACGGGCTTCCGGTGCTCGCAGTCAAGGGGCGTGTCGTCAATGTCAGCGGCGAGACGCGCAAGCTGCCGCGCCTTCGCGTCGGTCTCAGCGATGCGCATCAACATGAGCTCTATCATTGGACTTTCGCCTTGCCGGAACAGGAACTGCAGGCCAGTCAGTCGGCTTCCTTCACGACGCGGCTGTCGAGCCCGCCGGTCGATGCGCGCGATCTTGAAGTGCGCTTCGTGCTGAAGGGAGAGGATGCGCAGGCTTCGGCTGTTGCCGCTCCGGATGCTTCCGCCGCTCCCGCCGAAACGCCCGCACCGGCGCAGAAGCCATGAGACTGCCATGAGCACCATCGCTCCAAAGGGCGCGCGCATTTCGACACTTTTCAGTGCCGAACGGATCGCCGTGCGGGTGCGCGAGCTTGCAGGCGAGATCGTCGTCGGCATGGGCCGGGATCCGCTGGTCATTCCGATCCTCAAGGGCAGCTTCATCTTCGCCGCCGATCTTCTGCGTGCGCTGCACGAGGCGGGCGCCGCGCCCGACATGGATTTCATCAGCCTGTCGAGCTACGGCAAGGGCACGCTGTCGCTCGGCGAGGTGAAGATCGTCCGCGATACCGAAGCGGAGATCGCCGGCCGCGACGTGCTCATCATCGACGACATTCTGGAATCGGGCCGGACGCTCGCCTTCGCCAAGGATCTGATGGCGGCGCGCCGCGCCCGCTCGGTCAAGACCTGCGTGCTGCTCGACAAGCCGGGCAAACTCGCCGTCGAGATGAAAGCCGATTTCGTCGGCTTCAAATGCGAGGACAAATTCGTGGTCGGCTACGGCATGGACGTCGCCCATGCGTGGCGGCAACTGCCCTTCGTCGGCGTCGTGGAGCATTGAATCATGGCGCGCATTCTCGTCGCCGAGGATGAACCGGGTGTCAGGGACTTCATCAAGCGCGCCTTGACGGGCGCCGGCCATCATATCGACGTCGCCGCCGACGGCAGCGACGCACTGGCGGCGCTGACGCGGGCGCGGGCGGCGGGTGCGCCGCACGATCTGCTTCTCACCGATATTCTGATGCCGGTCATGGACGGGATTTCGCTCGCCCTGTCGGCGGCGCGCGACCAGCCGTCGCTGCCGATCGTGCTGATGACGGGCTATTCGGATCAACGCGAGCGCGCCTACGGCCTCGAAGCGATCATCCGCGACATTCTGCTGAAGCCGTTCACGCTGGCGGAGCTCGTCGCCCGCATCGACGCCGTGCTGATGGCGAAGAAATAGCTAGAAGCGCTTCAGCAGCCGGTCCAGATAGTCGAGTTCGATCTTCGGGCGGCCGAGTTCGCTGGCGCGGCGGCGCAGTTCCTCGATGATTTCGCGGGCGCGCTGGATGTCGATTTTTTCCGGCACGGCGACATCGGTGCCGAGATCGAGACCGGCATTGGGGAGCGGGCGGCCGAAGGGGTCGGTTTGCGCATTGCCGTTGCCGCGGCCGGAGGTGCCGCGCCTGCCCGCCATGCTCTGCATCAATTTATCCGCCAGGCCTTGCGCGCCTTCGCGCATGCCCGCAATCGCCTGACCTTGCGAGGCGGTGGCGCGGTCGGTGCGTCCGTCGTCGAGCCGGCCCTCGGCGCTCTGCATGTCGCCCTGCGCCTTGCCGAGCGGGTCGGGCACCTTGACGCCGGATTTGGCGAGGTCGCGCATGACATCTTCAAGCTCGCCGCGCAGGGCTTCCTGCGCATGTTTCAGCGCCTTCAACGCCGAGGGGCTGCCGCCCGTCTTGCCGCCGTCGCCGGGATTGCCGTCCTGTCCGTCGGCGCCCATGCCCGTCATGCCTTTCGCGCCTTCGCGGAAGGTCTGGTCCATGAGCTGGCGCTCCTTGTCGATCAGCTTGCTCATCTTGTCGACGGCGCCTGACATCGCTTGCTCGTCGGGCGTCATGCCGGGGTTCTGCTGTGGTGCCTGCAGGTTTTCCATGATCGCCTGCAATTGCTTCAGCATCGCCTCCGCCTGGTCGCGGGCGCCGGTGCGGGCCAGTTCGCCGATCTGGGCCAGCATTTTTTCGAGCTGGTCGCGGTCTATCGTCTGGCCGTCCTGCGGCGCGAACTTGTCCATCGGCGAAGGCTGCGGGCCGCCCTTGGCGGTCATCGCGTCCATGTAGCGCTGGAAGGCCTGCTTCAGTTCCGACATCAGGCGTTCGATCTCGTCGCTGTTCGCGCCTTTTGCGAGCGCCTGGGAAAGCGCATCGCGGGCGCGGCGGACATCGTTCTCGGCGAGGGAGAGATCGCCGTCCTCGATCCGGAGCGCCACCTGCCACATCAGGTCGAAGATGCCGGTGAGATCGTCGTCGCGGCGGGCATCGAAGAGACGCCAGTAGACCACACGCAAGGCGAGATAAACCGTCTTGTCCTCGATGTAGCGGTCGCCGTCGGCGGTGAGATCGTCGATGACACGAGCGACGCGCGTCGTCGACCCGGGATCGAGCGCCAGCGCCCGGCGCTGCTCGACGATGGCGGCGGCGAGCGGTTTCTTGAAATCGCGCGCAGGCAGCGTCAGCGAAACGGGCGCGCTCACGCCTTCGTTGCCGGCATCGTCGGTGGCGACCAGCGTGATCGTCACCGGCAGCCCGGCCCAGGGATGCGGCAACAGGTCGACATAGGTTTCCCCGTCGGCGTCGCGCGGCCGGACCAACGGCAGCGGCAGCGTAATCGCGGGCGGCGTGACGCGCGGTCTG
>DASVNC010000165.1:0-8791 GCA_036384055.1 Parvibaculum sp. | reverse complement strand
TTCCGGCAAGACAACCCTGCTGCGCGCCATCGCGGGTCTCTCGACGCCTGACGAAGGCCGTATCCATTGTCATGGCGAGGACGCGACCACTCTCAGCCTGCGCGAACGCCGTGTCGGCTTTGTCTTTCAGCAATATGCGCTGTTCCGGCACATGACGGTGTTCGAGAACATCGCTTTCGGGTTGCGCGTCCGGCCGCGCGCCGAGCGCCCACGCGAGCGTGAAATCGCGCGCCGGGTTCGGCGCCTCCTGGAGATGGTGCAGCTTGAGGGCCTCGATGCCCGCTTCCCGAACCAGCTTTCCGGCGGCCAGCGCCAGCGTGTGGCGCTTGCCCGGGCGCTGGCGATTGAACCCACCGTGCTGCTTCTCGACGAGCCCTTCGGCGCGCTCGATGCCAAAGTGCGGAAAGAGCTTCGGCGCTGGCTCCGCGAAATCCATCACGAGACGGGGCTGACAACGATTTTCGTCACGCATGACCAGGAAGAAGCTCTGGAGCTCGCCGACCGTGTCGTCATCATGCGCGGTGGACAAATCGAACAGGTCGGCACGCCGGCGGAGATTTACGACGAACCCGCGACGCCTTTCGTGTGCGATTTTCTCGGCAAGGTGACGCGCTTCGAAACGGTGCTGAAGGACGGCGAAGCGGAGGTTCTTGGCAGTCTTCTGCCTGTGGCCGACGGTGACGCCCATCGCGACGGGCCGGCGATTGCTTATGTGCGTTCGCACGAATTCGAAATCGCTCCGCTCGATCACGCGATGGGAGCGACCGCGGCGGTGCGCGCCCTTCGCCCCTTCGGCGCCTCGGTTTCGGTGGAACTGGTTGTCGATGGCCGCGACGAGTCTGTCGAAATGGATATTCCGCGCGAGCTTTTCGAGGCCGGTGAAATCCGTCAGGGCCAGAAAGTGCGCGTGCGCGCGACCGCCGCGCGTATTTTTTCTGTTTAGGCCGGGCGTCGCCGCCGTTCGGATTCGGAGTGTGACGGCTTATCGATGGACAAGCTCCGGGCGCGATCCGGCCGTTCCCCTGCGTCAACTTTCCGATCTGCCTAAAACAGCATGAATATTGGGCTTTTCGTCGCTGCGCCGCGCACTGGAAGCACGCGCAAGGTTCGTTTATCGGGCTGGACAAGCATTCTTCCATGTTCAAGATGACGGCCAGAACGGACATCGTTCGTGACACCGGATGTTCCGGCTCGACGCGAGCCGAGAACCCACACCAGGATAGGGAGACCACATCATGGCTGAAGCCTATATCGTCGCGGCAGTGCGCACGGCGGGTGGCCGCAAGGGCGGCAAGCTGAAGGATTGGCATCCGGCCGACATGGGCGGCAAGGTGCTCGACGCGTTGATCGACCGCACCGGCGCCGATCCGAAACTCGTCGAAGACGTGATCGTCGGCTGCGTCGATCAGGCCGGCGAGCAGGGCATGAACATCGCGCGCAACGCGGTGCTCGCCTCGAAGCTGCCCGAGAGTGTTCCGGCGACCTCTGTCGATCGCCAGTGCGGCTCGTCGCAGCAGGCGCTTCACTTCGCTTCGCAGGCGGTGATGTCGGGCGCGATGGATGTCGTCATCGCGGCGGGCATCGAGAGCATGACGCGCGTGCCGATGGGCATGCCGATCTCGCTGCCGTTCAAGAATGGTTTCGGCATCTACAAGAGCCCGAAGATCGAAGAGCGCTATCCGAACATCCAGTTCAGCCAGTTTGCCGGCGCCGAAATGATGGCCAAGAAGTACGGCCTGACGAAGGCCCAGCTCGACGAATACGCCTATAACAGCCACCAGAAGGCGATTGCGGCGACGCAGGCCGGTCTTTTCGACGACGAAATCCTCGCGCTCGAAGTGACCACGGCCGACGGGGCCAAGGAAATCCACAAGGTCGATGAAGGCATTCGCTTCGACGCTAATCTCGATGCGATCAAAAGTGTGAAGCTCCTCGTCGAAGGCGGCGCCATCACGGCGGCAAGCTCGAGCCAGATTTGCGACGGCGCGTCGGGCGTCATGATCGTCAACGAGAAGGGCCTGAAGCAGCTCGGCGTCGAGCCGCTCGCTCGTATTCACCACATGACGGTTGTCGGCGGCGATCCGGTGATCATGCTCGAAGCGCCCTTGCCGGGCACGGAGCGGGCGCTGAAGAGGGCCGGCATGAAGATCGACGACATCGATCTTTATGAAGTCAATGAAGCGTTCGCGTCGGTTCCCACCGCCTGGCTGCAGAAGCTTGGCGCCGATCCCGAGAAGCTCAATGTCCACGGCGGCGCGATTGCGCTCGGCCATCCGCTCGGCGCGTCGGGCACGAAGCTGATGACGACGCTCATCTATGCGCTGAAGAACAAGAATAAGCGCTACGGTTTGCAGACCATGTGCGAAGGCGGCGGCCTCGCCAATGTCACGATTGTCGAGCGTCTCTAAGTCAATTCCCTGTCGGGAAGCGAAAGGCGGAGCATTGCTGCTCCGCCTTTTTTGTCTGGATCGTTTCATCCCCGGCGTCCCCACCGCCCGGCGCCCGCAGCGCATCGGCCATGTGGTCGATAGCGCAGTTCAGGTCTTCCTGAAGGGATGCGCGGCCCACGCCTGATCGCCTGCATTCACGTGACACTCCGCAAAATCCCGCCGAACCTGCTAGACTGTCCGCCGTCGCGGAAACAAGGGCTGGCCGCTATCCATGAAGATGAAGGAACTCGAACGAGAGACCGGCATAGGGCGGGAGACGATCCGGTTCTATATCCGGGAAGGTCTGTTGCCGGAGCCGGTGCGCCCCAAGCGCAATGTGGCGAGCTACGGTCCTCAGCATGTTGCGCGCCTCAACCTCATCAAGCGGCTGCAGCAGGAGCGTTTCCTGCCCTTGAGCATTATCAAGACCATTGTCGATGCGGAGAGCGAAAATCCGGCGACGGGTTTCGAGGCCTTTATAGGTCTTGAGCATCGCATCGGGCCGCTTCTCGCCGAGCCGCGCAATCTCGGACCGCAAAGGGTGGAAGATGCGGCCGCCGAAGCCGGCGTCAGCATGGACGATGTGCGGCGGCTCGCCGAAATCGGTTTCCTGCATATCGACCAGAAAGATAATGGCGAGTGGCTCAATCAGCGCAACGTCAGCCTGCTGGAGCTCATCGGCAAATGGCGCGCCGCGGGCTTTACCGAGGAGCTCGGCTTCCAGGTGGACGGCTATCGTATCTATGCGGAGGTGACGGAGGTGCTGGCGCACCGTTCCGTGGCCACCTTCTACAAGAACTTCGGCAACCGGGTGACGACGGACGAAGCCGTGAAGATGGCCGTGCAGGGCATCAATCTGATCAACCAGATGATGCCGTTGCTCAGGATCGAAAAGATCATCCGCGAAGTCGAAAAGGTGAGTGCGCGCGGCTCATTCGACGATGAGGAAGAGGGATAGGCCTCAGCTCGACAGCACCAGCGTGTCGCCCTTGCGCCAGTAGAGCCAGTATTCCTCACCCTTCTTGAAGGTGAACTCGTCGATATCGCGCGAGATGTTGCCGATGTCGGCGAGGATGGGGGCGGCGCCGCCGATGTCGAAGAAGACGTTGCTGAAGCTGCCGTAATAGGCGACTTCGCCGACCTTGCCGCGCACCGCGATCACGTCGGCGTCAGTCGGCTTTGTCTCCGAGACGAAGATCTTTTCGGGCCGGACCGCCAGCGCGGCTTCGCCCTCGGCGCTGCCGGCAAGCTCGATCTCGCCGATCTGCGGTGCTTTCACCGTGACCCGGTTGTCGCCGGTGCGTGTCGATTTGCCGTCGATCAGATTGATCCGGCCGATGAAGTCGGCGACGAAGCGGCTGTTGGGCGATTCGTATAGCTCGGCGGGGCTCGCCACCTGACGCACCTTGCCGGCGTTCATGACGGCGATGCGGTTCGCCATCGACAGGGCTTCAGATTGATCGTGGGTGACGATGACGAAAGTGATGCCGACCGTCTGTTGCAGGCGCACCAGTTCAAGCTGCATCGCCTCGCGCAGTTTCGCATCGAGCGCCGAAAGCGGCTCGTCGAGAAGGAGAACCGACGGCCGCTTGATCAGCGCGCGGGCGAGGGCGACGCGCTGGCGCTGGCCGCCGGAAAGTTCGTTCGGCATGCGCTTGCCATAGCCCGCCAGCTTGACGAGCGCGAGGGCTTCTTCGGCGCGCTGCTTGATTTCGTTGCGCGGCCGGCCGTCCATGCGCAGGCCGTAGCCGACATTCTTTTCCACCGACATATGCGGGAAGACGGCATAGGACTGGAACACCATGTTCACGGGTCGCTTGTTGGGCGCCACGGTCGACATGTCCACGCCGTCGATGATGACTTCGCCCGTTGTCGGCGTTTCGAAACCGGCGAGCATGCGCAGCAGCGTCGTCTTTCCGCAGCCCGACGGTCCAAGCAGGGCAAAAAACTCGCCGCGGCCGACAGTCAGGTTGACGTTATCGACCGCTTTGACGCCGCCGCCGTAGATTTTGGATACGTTCTTTATTTCAATGATCGGGCGTTCGGCGGCGGGAGATGAGGATTTGGTCTGTTCCTGCACGGACATGCCGTTGTCGCCCCTGGATCATTTCACTTCATCGCCGGGCCTGCATCGGATCGCGATCTGCCGACGATATGCTTCGAGTGTTCAATGGAATTTGGCCCAAGGCAAGCCAAGGCGCGCGATGCGTATGATGTGTACCTTGCCGGCGCTTGATTGCGGGGGGGGGCGGCCGCTTTTGGAAAGAAGCGCCGCTCGGCCTCTTGACGGCTGTGCTTCCAAGATTTAAATAATAATCATTAGCAATTTGGCCGGATCAGCCCGGTCAGGAAAGGTCGGCCATGCGCGCGGCAAAGAAGGCGGTTTCATTCTCGCTCGTCCACTTTGCGGTGGGGCTCGCGGTTGCCTATTCGCTGACGGGTCGATTCGGTCTTTCACTCAGCGTTGCGTTGGTCGAGCCGGCTGTGAATGCCGTCATCCATTTCTTCTACGAGCATTGGCAGGAGCGGCGCCATCACGGCGTCGATCTCTTTCATCCCGCCTGAGGTCAGACCTCATTTCCACGCCCAGACGGGTTGATCGAAGCCCGCGACGCGCGTCGGGCGGCCGCGCAAGGCAACCTCGGCGAATTGATAGAGGACAGCGGCGGTCGGCGCATGCACGTGGCCGTCGCCGAGCAGAAGACGGATGACCGGCAGGTCGCTTTCGGGGATCGTCAGGAAGACGGGCGAATCCGGACGCTCCAGCTCCGTCAACGGAAAGGGGTGGATCGACGCCACTTCGCCGGGATTGGGTTTCATCGCGGTGATGTCTTCGGCCCAGACCACGATGGGCGCGATCAGATAACCCGAACGGGTCGGGTAGTCGTCGAGCCGGCCCAGCACATCTTTCGGCGCGACACGGATCGAAACTTCTTCCTCAAGTTCGCGCAGCGCCGCCTCGACAGCGTTCTCGCCGGGATCGAGCCGGCCGCCCGGCAGCGCCCATTGGCTTGCATGTGAGGCAAGGCGCGGCGCGCGGCGCGTGAGCAGAAAACTTGCGCCGTCCCGATGCGGAACGATGGTGATGGCGACGGCGGCGCGTTTCAGCGCGCCTTCGGTTCCCGCTGCCCGCTCGAAACGCTCGAGTCTTTGGGCGAGCGTCTCTCTCAGCTCTGCGTTGAAAATATGCGACATGCCCGAATGTCTAGCATTGTTGCGGCGGCGAACCCAGTCTTCCGCATGGCGTTTAGAATATGGCGAAGACGCGAAGCGCGGCGGTGCCCGCCAGCCGCCGTACATATAGAGTGACGCTTATTATATTAAACACGTCCGTTGAATTTCGCAGTTGCGGGATATTGGAAGCGGACGGGCCCGGCGGTAATGTTTCACTCGCAGCATTCGCCGCCAGCGAGGTTCCCATGCGTATCGGCGTTCCCAAGGAAATCAAGGTCCACGAATATCGCGTCGGCATGACGCCATCGTCTGTGCGTGAAGCGGTTCATCACGGGCATGAGGTTTTCGTGCAGCGCGGCGCGGGCACGGCCATCGGACTTTTCGACGAACAATATCTCACCGCCGGCGCGAAGCTCCTCGACAATGCAGCTGAAATTTTCGCCGTCGCCGACATGATCGTGAAGGTGAAGGAGCCTCAGCCGTCCGAGTGGAAGATGCTGCGCGAAGGGCAGGTGCTGTTCACTTACCTGCACCTTGCGCCCGATCCCGATCAGGCGCGCGGCCTCGTTGACTCGGGCGCCATTGCGATTGCCTATGAGACGGTGACGGATGCGCGCGGCGGCCTGCCGCTGCTCGCGCCGATGTCGGAAGTGGCCGGCCGCATGTCGATCCAGGCCGGCGCGCATTGTCTTGAGATCGCGCAGGGTGGGCGCGGCATGCTGCTCGGCGGCGTGCCCGGCGTTCCGGCGTCCAAGGTCGTCATTCTCGGCGGCGGCGTGTCGGGCACCAATGCGGCGCGCATGGCGATGGGCCTTGAAGCCCATGTGACGGTCATCGACCTCAACCTGCACCGGCTTTACGAGCTCGATCTGCAATTCGGACCGAGCCTCAACACCATCTATTCGACGGTCGATGCGATCGAGGAGCATGTGCTCGGCGCCGATCTCGTCATCGGCGCGGTGCTGGTGCCGGGCGCCGCGGCGCCGAAACTTGTCTCCGAAGAGATGGTGAAACAGATGAAGAAGGGCTCCGTGCTGGTCGATATCGCCATCGATCAGGGCGGCTGTTTTGCCACCTCCCACCCGACCACGCATGCGGAACCGACCTACATCATGCATGACGTCGTGCACTACTGCATCGCCAACATGCCGGGCGCGGTCGCGCGCACATCGACCTTCGCGCTCAACAACGCGACGCTGCCTTTCACGCTGGCGCTGGCCGACAAGGGCCATGCGCGGGCGCTGGCCGAGAACCCGCATCTGCTGGCGGGGCTCAACGTCTACAAGGGCAAGATTACCTACCAGGCGGTCTCCGACGCGCTCGGGGTCGCCTATCACCCGGCGGCGAAGGCTCTGGCGGCCTGATCCCCCTCAGGCCCTGTCTCTCCCCCGCCTTGCCGCCGGGTTTTCTCCGCCCAGGGCTGGATGTGTGCCAAATTTAAACACCCGTTAACCATGCTCGGTCATCCTTGCCCCATCTCCCAAACAGGGGAGGGATTGGGGATCGATCATGGACCGCACACGTCGTCAGGAACTCTTCTGGCTGGTTCTCATTGCCGGCTGCATCGCGCTCTTCGTCGCTCATCGGGAACGGATGCACCGCGCCGCCGACCCTTATGACCGCAGCGGCCTAACCGAGCTGATGCGCAACAGCGCCAACGCGCCCGTCGCCGACCCGAACGACGACGTCGTGACGGGCTCGATCGTCAAACCGGCCTCGCGTCCGGCGGCCAGCGCCGCCCGGTATTACGTGCCGCTCGGCTCCTACGGCTCCATCGATCAGGCGACCCGGCGGTATCTCGATCTGGCCCGGCGCGATCCCCGCCTCGAGCGCGACAACAAGCTGCGCATCGAAACGGTTTCCCTGAAGGGCGACGGCACTTTCCACCGCGTCCGCATGGGCACCTTCGCGACCGCCCAGCAGGCCCGGCTGGCCTGCAGCCATGCGGGGCTCTCGATGCCGGAATGCCCCATCGTCGCCATGCGCTGAGCCCCTTCAAGGGCATGGACTTTCGGCTGCTTTTGCCTGTATAAGGCCCGCCAACGGCCATGCGCCTCAGGGGTCCAGACCCCGGCACATGGCCTATCCCATTCCAGAACCTCGGTTTTTGCCCTTTGGCTTCGAGGTTTGTCAGACCGGAGCCTGAAGACATGGCCGTCCCCAAGAGGAAGACCTCGCCCTCCAAGCGTGGCATGCGCCGCTCGGCCGATGCGCTGAAGCAGCCGACCTATGTCGAAAACCCGGATTCGGGCGAACTGCATCGTCCGCATCATGTCGATCTGAAGAGCGGCATGTATCGCGGCAAGCAGATCCTGAAGCCGAAGGCCGACATCTGAGTTTTCGCATTTCCCGTGCGAGTTGAAACGCCGGCGTCACCGCCGGCGTTTTGCTTTTGCGTCAGCGGCTTTCCAGCGCAGCCAGCGCCATGTCGCGGGTGCGCGAGAAAACCTCTTCCTTCCAGTCGTCCTCATCGACATAGAAGGCGTCGCGGATCTGTTTCTTGATCGCGGGCGCCATCGGGTTCGTCATGCCGCCGTGGCGATGCAGCCAGTTGTCGGCGACCAGCGCGGCGGCAACCGCATTCATCGCGACGGTCCCGAATTCGAGGCCGCAAGGCGTGACCTCCCGCGCGCCAAGTTCCTGTGTGAATGCCTCGGTGATCGAGCCCGGCACGTTCGACGACACAGAGCCGGCGCTCTGCGTCGAATGCACGATGTCGCCCCACCATGCGCGCATCCGTTTGCAGACGTCGCTCGTCTCGGGCGCGGTGCAGATGACTTCGCCGTGGCCGCGGGGCCCGAGGCCTGAATGGATGTCGATATAGAGGATGCTGTCGGCGGCGCTCATTTCATCGCGAATGACCTTGCGCAGGGTTGTGTTCGACCAGACAGGCTTCAGGCCCCCGAACTGCACACCCTCCGCGTATTTGTACTGTCCCGCCGTCAGTGCGTGCTGGAGCGCCGCCGGCCCTTTCGCTTCGGCATAGGCTTTCATCGCCGCACGTCCCCGCGTCAGCGCCTCCTGTGAAAGTTCGGCGGGATTGACCGCATCGTAGATCGCTTCGTAGCCGGGATTTTCAGGATGCGGTTTGGCGTGATCGAGGAAGTTGCGATTGAGATCGACATTGTCTTCGTTGACGCGGCGGCCCCAGGCAAAGCCCCAGGGATTGATCGCATGCAGGAAGACGA
>DASVNC010000164.1:0-3952 GCA_036384055.1 Parvibaculum sp. | reverse complement strand
ATCGACGATGACATCGCCGGGCCTGATCCCCTTGTCCGCGGCGGCGCTCGACGGCGAGACATCGCTGATCAGCACGCCCGTCACGTCGGCCTTCACCTTGAAATGCTCGCGCGCCTCATCGGTCAGCGCGGTAAGATCGAGGCCAAGCACCTGCGTCTTCTCGACGACCGGCGATTTCTTCGCTTCGGTCTTCGCGGCGGTCTTGTCGTCATCGAGACGCGCCACCGTAATTTGGACGGTCTTCTTTTTGCCACCGCGCAGCAGATCGACGGAGACCTGCTTGCCGACTTCCGTTTCGGCGACGATGCGCGGCAGATCGCGCATCTCGCGCACCGCCTGCCCGTCGAAGCCCGTGATGAGATCGCCCGCCTCGATGCCGGCGGCTTCCGCCGGTGCGCCGGGCGTAACGCCGGCGACGAGTGCGCCATGCAGATCGGAAAGCCCCAGCGTTTCGGCGATTTCCGGCGTCACCGTCTGGATGCGCACGCCGATCCAACCGCGCTTGATCGATCCCGATTTGATGATCTGCGCCGTGATCGGAATGATCGTGCTCGACGGCGTCGCAAAACCGATGCCCACAGATTCGCCCGACGGAGAGATGATCGCCGTATTCATGCCGATCACTTCGCCGTCCAGATTGAACAGCGGCCCGCCCGAATTGCCGCGATTGATCGCAGCGTCCGTCTGGATGAAATCGTCGTAGTTACCCGCATGAATATCGCGGTTGAGCGCCGAGACGATGCCCGCCGTCACGCTGCCGCCAAGGCCGAAGGGGTTGCCGATCGCCATCACCCAGTCGCCGACCCGCATCTTGTTGCTGTCGCCGAGCTTCACATAGGGCAGCGGCAGCTTGGTCTTGACCTGCAGCACGGCAATATCGGTCTTCGCGTCGCGGCCGCGCACCGTGGCCGGCAGCGTCGTGCCGTCCGTGAAGGTGACGTCGATCTTGTCGGCGCCGTCGATCACATGATTGTTGGTGACGATGGTGCCGGACGGATCGATGACGAAGCCCGATCCCAGCGACTGCACCTTTTCGGTCTGCCCCTGGCCGGGCGCCTGACCCTGCTGATCGCCGCCGCCCTGGTCGCCCTGCTGATCGTCATCGCCCTGGTCGTCGCCGCCCTGCCCGTCATCGGGCGCGGCCTGATCGTCGCCGCCTTGCCCATCGTCGGGCGCGGCCTGGTCGTCGCCGGGCGCGGCATCGTCATTCTCGTGGATCGTCTGCGTGGTCGAGATATTGACGACGGCGGGCGAAAGCCGGGCCGAAAGATCGGCGAAACCCTGCGGAATGCTGCGCGCTTCCGCCGAAACCGCCAGAACCTGAAGGCCGGCGCCGAGGACGAGGATGAGAAAAGCGCGCATCAAGCCGCCGCGCTTCGCTAGTTCACTCAACCGGACCCTCATTCCCTGCTCCCAAATCGCCGTCGTCTTCCGCGCCGGCCTCCTGCCGGCTCAGCCGCGTGCCAGCCAGACGATCACAACCCCGGTCGCCAACGCAAGCAGTCCGCCCACCCGGAGCGCCTGATCCGGCTGCATGCCGATCGACGTCAGCGCCCGGCGCATGACGGCGGGGAAAGCCGCATAAAGCGCGCCTTCGATCGCCAGCACCAGCCCGAGGGCTGAGAGAAGCTCGGTCACGCCCGTCCCCATCTCAGCGCTTCGCGCCGCCGTCTTCGTCGCCGAAATAGCGGAAAAACTCCGAGTTCGGGGAAACGACCATAGTCGTATTGTCGCCCTTGAGACTGGCCTTGTAGGCCTGCATCGAACGATAGAAGGCGAAGAACTCCGGATCCTGACCGAAGGCGTCCGCGTAGATTTTGCTGCGCGTCGCGTCGCCCTCGCCCCGGGCGATCTGCCCGTCGCGTTCGGCATCGGCAAGCAATACGGTCACATCGCGGTCCGCCTTGGAACGGATTTCCTGCGCGAGCTGCTGGCCCTGGGCGCGAAGCTCCGCCGCCTCCCGCTCTCGCTCGGTCTGCATCCGGCGATAGATCGCCTGGCTGTTGGCCGCCGGAAGATCGGCGCGGCGAATGCGGACATCGACGACTTCGACGCCGAACTCCTGTGCCGCGCCGTTGAAGACGGTGCGGATCGTCTGCATCAGACCGGCCCTGTTGTCGCGCACAAGCGCTTCCAGCGTGTTGTCGCCCACGACGTTGCGCAACGAGGAAATGAAGATCGGCGTCAGCCGCACATCGGCAAGCTCCGGATCGCCGACCGCGCGGTAAAACTTCAGCGCATCGACGACGCGATAGCGCGCAAAAGCATCAACGACGAGACGCTTGCGGTCCTTGGCGATGACTTCGCCTTCGTCCGACGAGGTTTCCAGGTTGAGAATACGCTTGTCGATATAGACGACGTTCTGAATGAACGGCACCTTCCAGTGCAGCCCCGGCTCCGTCACCGGCTCGCCGCGCGGATCGCCGAACTGAAGCACCAGCGCCTGGCTCTTCATGTCGACGACATAAGCGGAGGAATAAACGATGAAAGCCGCGAGGAAAATGACGACAGCGGCGCCGACCCCATACGATCTGTTCATGGCTGCGCCCCCGAGCTGACGGATGTCGTGCCGGGCGTCGTATCGGACGACGAGCTGGATGACGGCGCCACCGGCTTCAGGCCCGGCAACGGCATGTAAGGCAACACGCCCTTTCCGCCCTCGCTCGGATCGACAAGCACCTTGTTGATGCCGCCGATCACATCTTCCATCGTCTCGAGATACATGCGCCGGCGCGTCACGTCCTTGGCCTTCTTGTATTCGTTGTAGATCAGCAGGAAGCGCTTCGTTTCGCCCTGTGCTTCGGCGACGATCTGCTCCCGATAGGCTTCGGCAGCCTGGGTGATCTGCGCGGCCTGTCCGCGCGCCTTGGGCACGACGGTATTGGCATAGGTCGTCGCCTCGTTCTGCATCCGCTCCTGATCGGTGCGCGCCGCCTGCACATCGCGGAAAGCATCGATGACCGCCGCCGGCGGATCGACATTCTTGAGCTGCACTTCAGTCACCTCGACGCCCGCACCGCCGTCGGGCCCGTAGGAGTCGAGCGCCGACTGCATCAGCGCCCGCACTTTTTTCTGAACGTCGTTGCGGCCGGTCGTTTGCAGCACGTCGATATTCGACTGGCCGACAACTTCGCGCATCGCGCTCTCGGCAACCGCCTTCACGGCCAGCGCCGCGTCGTCGATATTGAAAAGAAATGCCTTCGCATCCCTGATCCGCCAAAGAACAGTGAAGGTGATATCGGCGATGTTCTCATCGCCCGTCAGCATCAGGCTTTCGGCCGGCACCGGAGCGCCGACTTCGTTCATGCCGACATGAAAGCTGTTGATGCGCGTCACCGTCGGCGTCAGCACCGTCTCGATCGGATAAGGCAGCTTGTTGTGCAAGCCCGGCGGCTCGGAGCGCACATATTTGCCGAAGCGCAGCACGATGCCCTGCTGATCGGTGTCGACGCGGAAAAACGAGCTCCAGGCCAGAAAAACCAGCGCCGCCAGCGCAAGCACCGCAAGCGGCCCGCGCATGCCGCCCGTTCCGCCGCTTCCACCCGAGAAAATCTGCCGGAGTTTGTCCTGGCCGCGCCGGATCAATTCGTCGAGATCCGGCGGCTGATTGCCGCCCCCCGATGGCCCATGCCCCCACGGTCCCCGGCCGCCGCCTTGCCAGCCGCCGCCGCCACCGTTCTGATTACTCCAGGGCATCAAAATTCCTTTGAATGGAAGAGCATGGTCCGTTGGATTTCTGCGTACCGGGGGTTATATGACAGTCATCCGCATGGCGCAACGCGGGCAGGTTTCCACCGATCCGTGTCGGACATCCGCTCATAACGAACGCTGAATAAGTCTCCCATCGAGAGAGCCGCCCCTTATGCCCGCAACCACACGTGACGACATTGTGAAAGCTCTCTCTGGCGTCATCGATCCGGGTACCGGCTCAGATGTCGTTTCGGCCGGTCTC
>DASVNC010000163.1:0-4467 GCA_036384055.1 Parvibaculum sp. | reverse complement strand
AAGCTGAAGACCCACGCCAATGCCGAACAGGCGCAGGAAATCGACGCGGCGCTGAAGCGGTTGACCGCGCGGGACGAGATGGGCAGCCTCTTCAAGGCGATGGCGCTGACGCCGCCCGGCGCGCCGGAGCCCGCGGGATTTTGAAGGATAGCCGATGCTGACCGCCAAGCCGCTCGATGTCCTGACGCATATACGGCACGGCTTCTTCACCCGCGAAGGCGGCGTGTCGAAAGGCATCTACGCCTCGCTGAATTGCGGTTACGGCTCGAACGACGACAAGGGCGCGGTGAGCGAGAACCGCGCCCGCATTGCGCAAGGCTTGAGCGTCGCGCCGGAAAAACTTCTCACCGTCTATCAGGTCCACAGCCCCCGGGTGATCCACGTCACCGAACCCTGGTCGCCCGCCGATGCGCCGCAGGCCGACGCGATGGTGACGGACAGGTCCAATGTCGCGCTCGGCATCCTCGCCGCCGATTGCGCGCCGGTCCTCTTCGCCGACAACGCCGCCCGTGTGATCGGCGCGGCGCATGCGGGCTGGAAAGGCGCGTTCACAGGCGTTCTCGAAGCGACGATCGAAGCCATGACCGGCCTTGGCGCAGCGCGCGAGCGCATCGTCGCCGCCATCGGCCCCTGCATCTCGCGCGATGCCTACGAAGTCGGCCCGGAATTCCGCGACCGCTTTCTCGAAACGGATGCGGCCAACGGAAAATGGTTCACGCCCTCGGCGCGCGACACCCATTTCATGTTCGACCTGCCGGCCTATGCCGCCTCGCGCCTCGATGCGGCGGGCGTCGCCGCCGTGACGACGCTCGGCCTCTGCACCTATGCCGACGAAAAACGCTTCTTCTCATACCGCCGCACGACACATCGCGGCGAGCCGGACTATGGCCGCCAGATGTCGGCCATCGCCCTCAGGGCCGAAAGCTGAGCATCGCGTGAGGGAGCTTGCTACCCTTGGACAACGCGAATCGTCGCGGGTGCAAGGCGCCGATCCATGCCGCTGCTGAAACGAAAAACCGGGAGACGCCTGCGGGTCGCAACCGCCGTCGCGCTGCTTGGCCTGGCCGGCTGCGCCGAAGACGCCGCACCTGCAAAACCGGCAGCCGCCCGATCGATGTCCGTCTTCAGCTTCGACATCGTGCCGCTCGGCCAGGCCGACGCCGGCGACACCATGATCCTCGCCGACCTCATGCAGCAGGAGGCCCGGCGCCGAAAGCTTGGACCGGCGGCGGGCGGCGGGCCCTTCCGCGTCGGCGGCGTCATGGATGCCGCATCGGGACCGAACGGCCTCTATGTCGTCGCCGTTCTCGACATCAACGGCGCCGACGGCAAGCGCATTCACCGCATCGTCGATGGCGGGCTCCATCCCAAGGGCCAGACGCTCGAATTTGCCGACCTGCAACGGTTGGCCGCCAACACCGTGTCGAAAATCGCCGCCTGGTCCGAAGCCTCGAACGGCCCGACGGGCAGCACCTCCGCCAGCGCGGCGGTTGAGGCGGATGCCGTGCCCTATGCCGGCATCGACGACACGCTCGCACCCTCAGACAGCACTGGCAGCATCGACGCCGCCGCGGCTTTTCCCGCGGCGCCGCCGTCAGGCTTCGAGATCGCGATGGGCCCCGCGCCCGGCGATGGCGCGGATGCGTTGAAGGCGGCGCTCATCGACGCGCTGCGCAAGGCGGCGCCTTTGCCCGGTCGCTATCTCTTGCGCGGTGAAGTCACCGTTTCGACCGTGCCGACCGGAGATATGGGTGTCTCGATTCGCTGGTTTGTCCGGACGCCGGACGGAAGGCTCATCGGCACGGTGACGCAGGAGCAGGCCGTCAGCCCGTCTCGAATCGCCTCATACTGGGGCGACCTGGCGACGGACGCCGCCGAGCCCGCCGCGACGGGCATTCTTGCGCTGCTGAAACCGGAATCGAGGCTTCCCGGCAACGCTTCCTGATCCTTGTCGGCGCCATCGCGCGGCCGGTGTTTACAGCCCCAAATCGCCTTGTTACAACCCGCTCGCCGTCGCGGCATTGTCATAGTCGGCGGCGATCCCCGGGGGTTCCAGGCCATGAAACTTGTCGCAGGCAATTCGAACCGGGCGCTGTCCGAAGCCATTGCGGCCTATCTGAACCTCCCCCTGACAAAATCCCTCGTCCGCCGCTTCGCCGACATGGAAGTCTTTGTCGAGATTCAGGAGAACGTGCGCGGCGAGGACGTCTTCGTCATCCAGTCGACCTCCTATCCGGCGAACGATCACCTGATGGAGCTCCTGATCATCATCGACGCGCTGAAGCGCGCCTCGGCGCGCCGCATCACGGCGGTGGTTCCCTATTTCGGCTATGCCCGGCAGGACCGGAAGCCCGGCCCGCGCTCGCCGATCTCGGCCAAGCTCGTCGCCAACCTCATCACCACGGCAGGCGCCGACCGCGTGCTCACGCTCGATCTCCATGCCGGCCAGATCCAGGGCTTCTTCGACATTCCGACCGACAACCTCTTTGGCGCGCCGGTGCTGACGCGCGACATCGAGGAGCACTACAAGGGCGACAATCTGATGATCGTTTCGCCCGACGTCGGCGGCGTGGTGCGCGCCCGCGCCATCGCCAAACGCATCAACGCCGACCTCGCCATCGTCGACAAGCGCCGCGAGCGCGCCGGCGAAAGCGAAGTGATGAACATCATCGGCGATGTGAGGGGCCGCTCCTGCATCCTGGTCGATGACATCGTCGATAGCGCCGGCACGCTCTGCAACGCCGCCGAGGCGCTGCTGAAACAGGGCGCGACCGCCGTCTCGGCCTATGTGAGCCACGGCGTCCTCTCCGGCGGCGCGGTCGCCCGCGTCTCCGCCTCGCAACTGAAAGAGCTCGTCATCACGGACTCGATCCAGGCGACCGAAGCCGTCCGCGTCGCCCACAACATCCGCACCGTCACCATCGCCCCCCTGATCGGCGAAGCGATGATCCGCACGGCGGAAGAACGCTCGGTGTCGAGCCTGTTCGACTGAGCCGATCCTTCGAGACGGTCGCTGCCGAAAAGCCGCCTCCGCGAGGCTCGTGCTGCTATAGTGCCCGCCAGGTCAGCATGGAGACATCAGCGTGCGTTTCAAGTCAAAGCCCTTCCGGAAACGGCTCGACATATTGCGCGGCAAGGCGCCTGGCTGGTTCCTGAAGGACTTGAAGGGTGTCATCCATGTCGGCGCAAACACGGGTGCCGAACATTCCAGCTACGCTGCACATGATTTGAATGTGCTCTGGATCGAGCCGATCCCCAGCGTTTTTGAAGAGCTCGAACGCAATATTTCAGACCACCCGAAACAATCGGCTATCCGCGCGCTCGTCTCTCAGAGAAGTGGAGACGACGTGACGTTGCACGTTTCGAACAACGGCGGCCAATCGTCTTCCATTCTGCCGATCGGACTTCACAAGGATATCTGGCCCGACGTCCATTTCGTTGCCGATATCAAGCTGAAGAGCGAGACGCTCGCCGATGTTCTCGCGAGATCGGGACGCTCGAAGGACGAATTCGACTGTCTGGTCATGGACACGCAAGGCAGCGAAATGCTGGTCCTCACCGGGGCGCTGGACATGCTTCCCCAGTTCCGTTTCATCCACACCGAAGTTGCCGATTTCGAAATCTACGAAGGGTGCTGCACGCTGGCGGATATGGACGCCTTCATGGCGGCGCACGGCTTCCGGGAAGCTCATCGCTGGCGTTTTGCGAAACGCAAGGAAGGCGGCAAATGCTACGACATCACCTATCGTCGGGTCTGACCCCTCCCCGTCCCTAACCCCCTCTCCCGGCTTGAGTTTCACCCCCTCAGCCGCTATAACGCGCCCCAATCGGCGTCCACACCCCTGGAGGAAACGCCGGTAGCGCCCGGCGGCAGCCCGCTCCCGGGGCTATTTTCTTTGGAGAATCAACGCTATGGCCGAGACACTGACGCTCAAGGCCGAGGCGCGCGAAAAAGGCAGCAAGGGGGCTGTCCGTTCGCTCCGTCTCAAGGGCCGCGTCCCCGCCGTCATTTACGGCGACAAGAAGACCCCCGAACTGATCACCGTCGATTACAAGGAAGTGTTCGCGCTCTACCAGAAGGGCACCTTCACGAGCCACCTTCTGAACATCGACATCGCAGGCAAGACCGAGCGCGTCATTCCGCGCGACGTGCAGCGCGAAGTCGTCCGCGACTTCATCATCCATGTCGACTTCCTGCGTCTCGGCAAGAACGCCACCATCACGGTCGAGGTGCCGGTGCACTTCGTCAACCAGGAAGCCTCGCCGGGCATGAAGGCCGGCGGCGTGCTGAACATCGTGCGCCATGAAATCGAACTGCTCTGCCCGGCGGAGAATATCCCCGAGGCGATCGAGATCGACCTCACCGGCCAGGAAATGGGCACATCGATCCACATTTCGTCGGTGAAGCTGCCGACGGGCGTGAAGCCGACCATCGACCGCGATTTCACCATCGCCACCATTGCCGCT
>DASVNC010000162.1:0-6111 GCA_036384055.1 Parvibaculum sp. | reverse complement strand
CGGCCTTCTCGGGCTCTATTTCGGCTTCACGATGATTCTGCTCGCGCATATGTCGTGGGGCGCCGAACTCAGCGACGACTACAACGAGCGTTCCCGCGTCCAGGGTTTTCGCGAGGGTCTGACGACGCTCGGCGTGCCGCTGGTGCTGATGCTGCCGGCGATCATCGAGAAGCTCGGCGGCGAGCATGTCGAGACGGCGCGGGTTGCGGTCATGGGCTGGTTCATCATCGTTGCGCTGCCGGTGACGGTGCTGATCGCCGTTTTCAGCATGGGCGAGCGGCAGGTGCGGCCGCAGCCGAAGATTTCGCTCGCCAAGGCCATCGGCCCGCTGTTTTCCAACCGGGCGCTCCAGCGCCTTGTCGTCTCCGATCTCGCGAGCGGCTTTTCCGGATCGGCGCTCGGCGCCATGTTCATTTATGAGGCGACCTATATCTGGCAGGTCGGCCACTATGCGAGCCTGCTGCTGCTCCTTTATTTCTTTGCTGGTGTCGGTTTCATTCCGGTGGTGCTAAAGCTCAGCTACCGTTTCGGCAAGCACAGGACGCTGATCGGCGCATCGATCTTTAACGTCATTTTTGTGCCGGCGCTGTTTCTCATTCCGCCGGGAAACATCCTCGTCGCCTCGCTGGTGCTTATTTTCCTCGGCGTCAACGTCGCGAGCCCGACCGTTCTCTATCGGTCGATCATGGCCGACATCGGCGACTATGACGAAGTGCATACAGGTCAGCGGCGAACAGGGCTTTTCTACGCGCTGCTCACATTCACGGCGAAAGTCGGCAGCGCCATCGCCATTGGCGTCGTCTATTGGGCGCTCGCCTTCATCGGCTTCGATCCCAAGGGGGCGAACAGCGCCGAGACGCTGCAGCACGTCAACATCCTCTTTGTCGCCGTGCCGTTCTGCTGCAACCTCTTTGTGACCACCGTGATGTGGTCGTTCCCCATCGGGCTCAAGGAACAGCGGGAACTCCGGAAAATCCTCGACGAACGTGTCGTCGAGGAATTCGAGAGCATGGAAATGCCGCCGGTCGCCTGAGGCGTTTAATGCGCGCCGCAGCCGCAGCCGCCGATTTCGGTCGCGCCATTGGGGTCGTAGGCGGCGGCGACGGAGCGGGCGGAGCCGGTCGCCGTCGCGGCGAATTCTTCGCGCGCCGCTTCGCGCAGACCCGCATCGGTCATGTAGTCGAGCGCGGTCATGGCGAGCGCCTTGGCGCCGTCGATGCAGGCCTTGTCGCCCAGCTCCGACCCCGCCCAACGGGCGAATTCCGGATTGTGGATGACGACGTTCGGCGGGGCGCAGGAAATCATCGGGTGGATCGACGGCAGGCGGTGGCTGACATTGCCCATGTCGGTGCTGCCGGCTGATCCCTGCGGCATCTTTTCCAGCGGGAAGAAGCTGCGGCCGACCGCGATCATGTTCGTTTCATAGGAGCGGGCGAGCGGCATGTTTGTCTTCAGGTCGAGATAGTCCGCCTTGGCCCATTTGATGTCCGCCGTGCAGCCCGTGGCGAGCGCGCCCGCCTCGAAGCAGGCCTGCACACGCTTTTTCAGCGGCGCCAGGTCTTCGGCATGGGCGGCGCGGACATAGAAGAAGCCCTCGGTTTCGTCCGGCACGATGTTCGGCGCATTGCCGCCCCTGGTGATGATGCCGTGGATGCGCTCGGTCGGCTTGATGTGCTGGCGGAGCTGCGCGATGGCCTGATAGGCGGTGACGAGGGCGTCGAGCGCGTTGAGGCCCGCATGGGGCATGGCGGAGGCGTGCGCGCTCCGGCCGCGATAGGTGACGACGACTTCCGACACGCAGATGCAGGGCATGGTGATGAGGTCGATGCCGGCCGGATGGACCATCATGGCGGCATCGACGCGGTCGAAGGCGCCTTCGCGCGCCATCAGCTCCTTGCCGCCGCCGCGTTCCTCGGCCGGTGTGCCGAGATAGCGGACGCGGCCCGGCAGGTTCGCGCCGAGTTTCGCCAGCGCCAACGCCGCGCCGAGGCCGGTCGTCGCGATGATGTTGTGGCCGCAGGAATGGCCGATGCCGGGAAGGGCGTCGTATTCCGACAGGATTGCCACTTCGGGTTTGCCGGCGGGCCCGAAGGCCGAGGCATAAGCGGTCGGCAGGCCGAAGGCGCCGCGCGTCACCGGCAAGCCCGCGGCCTCGATGCGCCCCGACAGCAGGCGCGCTGCTTCGACCTCGTGAAAAGCGAGCTCGGGCCTGGCATGGATCGCGTGGCTGACCTCGATCAAAGCGGGCGCCATTGCGTCGATCGCGTCGCAGACTTCCCGTTTCAACGCCGCAGCGGTCATTTATCGTCTCCCTGTTTTTTGAACTCTAGCCCCGGCGCGCACGACTTTCCACCCGCCCGTCATCTGCCTAGACTGCGGCCTGCCTGCCAGAGGAATGCAGATGGACTATTTCGACTCCGACGGATTGAAGCTCGCCTATGAAGTGAAGGGCGAAGGGTCGCCCATTCTGCTGGTGCATGGCTTTGCATCGACGCATGAGGTGAACTGGATCGCGACCGGCTGGTCGCGGACGCTCGTCGATGCCGGCCGGCGCGTCATCATGGCGGACGGGCGCGGCCACGGCGGCAGCGACAAGCCGCACGATCCCGCCGACTACACGCTCGAAGCGATGGCGGGCGACCTGATCGCGCTGCTCGATCATCTGGGCGAGCCGGGTGTCGATCTGATGGGCTATTCGATGGGCGGGATGATCTCGTTGGTCGCTGCGAGCCTGTGGCCGGAACGCTTCGACCGGGTTGTCGGCGCGGGGATCGGCGAGCGATTGCTCGACAGGAACAAGGATGCGCGTGCGGTGGTTGAAGCCTTGCTGACGGATGACCCGTCGGCGATCCGCAGCCCGGCGGCGAGGCTCTTCCGCACCTTCGCCGATCAGAACAAGCAGGACAGGCAGGCGCTTGCCGCCTGCTTCGAGGCGGTGCGCGCCGATTTTCCGGCCGAGCTGCTGGCGAATATCATGCGGCCGGTGCTGATCGTCGCCGGTGAAACAGACGATCAGGCAGGACCGGCCGCCGCGCTCGCCGCGCGCATTCCGGGCGCGGCGAGTTATACGGTGCCTAAACGCGATCACATGAAAACCGTCGGCGACCGCGCCTATAAGGAGGCGGTGCTGAAGTTTCTCGCGGAGTAGGGGCCTCGCCCCATTACCGGGCGACCAGCGGCGCGAAGCCGAGGTGCATGCCCGCATCGGTGATCAGCGTTTCGCCGGTGATGTGGTCGGAGCCTTCGCCTGCGAAGAAGACGACCGAGGTGGCGATGTCTTCCGGCGTGCCGGCGCGGGCGAGGGGCGTCGAGGCTTCCTGCTGCTTGCGGATTTTCTGGTACTGCTCCTCGCCGAAACGGTCGGAGAACCAGCGGGTGCCGATGAAGCCGGGGCAGACGGCGTTGACCCGAATGACGGGCGCGAGCGAGCGGGCGAGCGAGAGCGTCATGGTGTTCAGCGCGCCCTTGGACGCCGCATAAGCGACCGACGAACCGATGCCGGTGACGCCGGCGATGGACGAGATGTTGACGACCGAGCCTTTGCCGGCTTTCTTCATCGCGGGCGCGCAGGCGCGGATCATCTGGTAGGCGCCGATGACGTTGACCTTGTAGATCCAGAGGAAATCGTCAGCGTTCAGGGCGTCGAGATCGGCGTGATTGGCGAATTGCGTCGTGCCGGCGTTGTTGACGAGAACATCGATGCGGCCCCATTTGTCGACGGCAGCCTTGGCGATTTTCTTGCAATCCTCGTCGTTGCCGACATCGCCCTGGGCGAGAATGGCATCGACGCCTTTGGCTTTGCAGAGCGCCAGCGTTTCTTTCGCTTCCTTTTCGCTCTTGGTGTAGTTGATGACGACGTTGCTGCCGCGCTCCGCCAGCATGATGGCGACGGCGGCGCCGAGGCCGGTGGCCGAACCGGTAACGATCGAAACCTTGTCTTTGAGTGCCATGTTGCTCCCCTGTGTTGCCTTTTGGCGGGAGCTTAACCGCTCGGGAGCAATTGTCCCACCGGAGAAGCGATGACTGAGGGTCAGTCGGCGGGCGCTTCGGGCGGGAAGCGGTATGCCGCCAGAATGAGCCTGTCCGCCAGCCGGTCGCGGCGCTCCGGCGGGGTGGCCAGCTCGATGCTGACGAGTTCGCCGTCATAGCGAAGGGCGATGCCGCGGGCGCAGCCGACGTCCGGCACATCGAGGGCGAGTTCGGTCCCAAGCGCGGGCAAGGGCAGGCATTCGACGAGCGCGCCGGTCGCCGACATTTCATGGACGATGCAATCGACATCGACGCCGGCAAAGACGATGCGGCCTTCGATGCGCGTGCCGATGCGTCGGAAGCGGCGGCGTTCGCCCGCTTCCTCGGCGGTTGTCTGCGTTTTCGACAGCATTGCCATGACCGGCTCCCGGATCGCAGCGATCCGGAACCCAGTTTAGGTGGCGATGGTTGCCAAAGTGTTGCTCAGGCGGGCTTCTGGTCGGCGGGCTGGGTCGCCAGGAAGTCGTCGATTGTTTTTTTGAAATCGAGGCGCTTTTTGGGCGCTGCCGCGGGGCCCGTGGTCGCGCCGCCATCGATGACGATCGACTGGCCGGTGATGAAGCTGGAGGCGTCGCTCGCCAGGAACAGTGCCGTTTCGGCGACGTCCTCCGGAAGGCCGGGGCGGGGTATCGGCTGGAAATCCGCCAGATGGTCCTTCATGAATTCGGCGAACTGGTCGGCCTTCTGCGTGCCCATCTGGGCGCCGAACAGGGATGTGGCGGTGGCGCCGGGGCAGATCGCGTTCGAGCGGACGAAATGGGGCGCAAGCTCGATCGCGGCGCAGCGCGCGAAGTGAATCACGGCCGCCTTGCAGCTCGAATAGATGAGGGGGCCGAAGCCTGCCTGCAATCCGCCGACGGAGGCCGTCGTGATGATGCTGCCGGATTTCTGCGCCTTCATGTGCGGCGCGGCATATTTGTAGCCGAGCACGACACCCTTGAACAACACGCCGATGGTCTTGTCGAAGCCGTTCATGTCGATTTCGCCCAGCAAGCCGCCGACGCCGCCATAGCCTGCATTGTTGAACATCACATCGAGACGGCCGAATTTGCCCACCGCATGATCTACGAGGTTCTTGACGTCGGCCTCGACGGAGACATCGGCGCGGCAATAGGAAAAGCTTTTCCCAAACCCGCGCTCCATCGCGTCGCCCTTGTCGTCCTGAAGATCGCCGGCGACGACTTTGGCGCCTTCCTTCAGGAAGAGTTCGACGGTGCTGCGGCCGATGCCGCTTGTGCCGCCCGTGACGATTGCAACTTTACCTTCGAGTCTGCCGGCCATGTTGTCTTTCCAGTCTGTCGTTATGTCGATTGTTCAGCGGCCCTTGAAGGCGGGCTTGCGCTTTTCCATGAAGGCGGTGCGGCCTTCGGCGTAGTCCTCGCTGCCGAAGCAGCGCGCGATGAGCCCGTCGCAATAAGCGCCGTCGAAATTTTCCGGCGCCTTGCGCGTTTCATCGACGATCTTCTTGGCCGTCATGACGGTGAGCGGCGCGTTCTCGGCGATGGTCGCGCAGGTGGCGCGGGTCTGCGCCTCCAGCGCCTCGCGGGAGAAGACGCGATTGACGAGGCCCATGCCGAGGGCTTCGTCGTGGCTGAAGCGCCGCGCGGTGAAAAAGATTTCCTTGGCGAAGGCCGGGCCGACGACATCGACCAGGCGGCGCGTGCCCGACGCCGCATAGGCGAGGCCGAGCTTTGCCGCCGGGATGCCGAAGGTCGAGCCTTCCGAGGCAAAGCGCAGGTCGCAGGACAGCGCGATGCCGAGGCCGCCGCCGATGCAATAGCCGTCGATCATGGCGACGGTCGGGCGTTCGGCGCGGGCGATGGTATCGAAGGCGAGCGTTGTGGCGTCTTCGTAGGTGACGACGCTGGCCGGATCGCCGCGCTGGGCTTCGAATTGTGAGATGTCGGCGCCCGCGACGAAGGCCTTGCCGCCCGCGCCGGTCAGCACGATCGTCTTGATGTCGGGGTCGGCTTCAAAATCGGCGATGATTTTCGGCACCGCTTGCCACATGTCGAGGCTGACGGCGTTCAGGCGGTCCGGATTGTTGAAGATCATCCAGCCGATCGCGCCGTCCTTCTTGGC
>DASVNC010000161.1:0-14280 GCA_036384055.1 Parvibaculum sp. | reverse complement strand
GAAAACCGCTGCACACTTTTCCTGGAACCGCTTTAGTCGAGGAACCGCTGGCGGGCGGCAAGCGCGAGGCCGGTTGCGACCGAGGTCAGCTCGCCGCCGCCTGCCAGTTTCTCCGCGCCGAAACGGTCGGCGAAGAGCTTGCGCACGGCGGGAATGAAGGATGAGCCGCCGGTCAGAAAGACGCGGTCGACGCGCGCCGGTTCGATGTTCGCTGTTTCCATCAGCCGGTCGACACACCCGGCGATCTCTTTCAGTTCCGGCGCAATCCATCGATCGAAATCGCCCCGCTTCACATCGGTAACGATGTCGATGGGACCGGAGCGGAAACTGAGCGGCGTCGTCGCCGCGCCGGACAAGCGGACTTTGGCGCCTTCGACGGCGCGGTACATCTCGAAGCCCTTGTTCTCGACGATCAGATGCACCAGCGCCTCGATCTGCGCCGGCGTATCGGAAACCGGCGCAATGTCGGCCAGCATCTTCCGCGTCTTGTAGGTGTTGATGAAGCTCAGCTGGTGCCAGCGTTTCAGGCTGTCATATATCCATGAAGGCACAGGCAGCACCTTGCCGCCGGTGCTTTCGTAGGATGTGCCCTTGCCGAGCTTCGGCGCGATGCAGTTCTCGACGATGCGGGCGTCGAAAGCGTCGCCCGCGAGGCCCACGCCCGAGACGGCGATGATCGTTTCGGCGCGGTTCTTCATCTGCCGCATACCGGGACCGACATGCAGCAGGCAGAAGTCGCTGGTGCCGCCGCCGAAATCGCCGATCAGCACCAGCTCGTCGCGTTCAAGGCCCGCTTCATAGGCGAAGGCGGCGGCGACCGGCTCGAATTCGAACTGCACGTTGGGGAGCCCTGCCCCTTTCAACGCCGCCCTCAGACGCGCCACCGCGAAGTCGTCGGTTTCCGTTCCGGCGCGGCCGAGGCTGTTGCGGACGAAGCGCGCCGGACGGCCGACAACGACCGGCGCCGCTTTCAGTCGGGCGATCATGTCGCCGGACTGGGGCGCCGCGTCGATCATGCGCGCGACGACGAAGCCGATCAGATTTTCCAGCGTGAAGCGACTGCCGAAAATGCTGGTCGAGGTGAAGTCCGGATTGGCGAGATAGGATTTGATCGACTGGATCAGGCGGCCTTCGGCGCCCGGCTGCAGATAGGCGTCGATGGCGGCGGGACCGGCAAAGGCGTGCGGCCTGCCGTTCGGGTCGCGCTCGTCGTCTTCGAAATAGAGAATGGAGCGGAAGGTCGCGTGCTCGGCGCCGCCGTGGCGCAAAGGCACGAGGCTCGCCGGTCCTTCGGCCGGAGCCAGCGCCAGCGCGCTGTTCGTCGTCCCGAAATCGAGGCCGATAAACATGGGATCACCTCGCATCCGTCTGACCGGCGCGAGGCGTGCGGGCCACAGCAATGCAGCGGAGGAAGATTGTCGTGAAAGGGCGCCGTTTCTAGCCGAGCGCGTCCTGCCTGTCCAGCCGCTTTAGGCCGGTGCGGGAGACGAAATTCCGTGCGATAATGCGGTTATGAGCAACAAGTCCGCCCTCAATCTCAGCTACGCGATCCTGGCGCTGAGCCTCGTCGCCCTCGTCATGGTGATGGCCGCTTTCATCCTGCATTTGCAGGTGCCGGCGATCCCGTTCCGGATGTTGATGGTCGCCGCCTATCTCTGGCCGGCCGCCGCGTTCTCCATCGCGTTTTTCCGGAAGAGGCTCAGCGGCAACTGACCGCTCAGACGACCTGCAGATTGCAGCCGCGCCGGGTGAGGCGCGAGGCTGGCAGGTCGACATAAACCGTCGTGCCGACGCCGGGCTCGCTTTCAATAATCAGCTCGCCGCCATGCAGTTCCGTCAAGTGCTTGGCCAGCGGCAAGCCGAGGCCGGTGCCCTCATGGGCGCGGGACAGCGTGCCGTCGATCTGGGTGAAAGGCGCCAGTGCCTTGGGAATGTCGTCGGCTGCGATGCCGATGCCCTTGTCGATGACGGCGATGCGCAAGCCTTCGCGGCGCACCAGCGCCTCGATGCGGACGGTGCCGCGGTCTTCGCTGAACTTCACGGCGTTTGAAATCAGATTGATGAGAATCTGCTTCAGCGCGCGCTCGTCGGCGAGCAGCCCGACGGGCGGCGTCGGCAGCTTCGTCTCGATGGTGATTGCCGCCTGCTGGGCGCGATGGCGAACGATGCGGCAGGCCGAGGCGACGACGGCGTCGAGATCGGCTTCGTCCTCATGCAGTTTGAAATGGCCCGCCTCGATTTTCGAGAGATCGAGAATGTCGTTGATGAGGTTCAACAGATGCACGCCGCTGTCGTGGATGTCCTCGGCATATTCGCGGTAGCGCGGACTGCCGACGGGCCCGAAAAGCTCGCGCTCCAACGCTTCCGAAAAGCCGATGATGGCGTTCAGCGGCGTGCGAAGTTCGTGGCTCATATTGGCGAGGAATTCGGATTTGGAACGGCTGGCGGCGGTCGCCTGGTCGCGCGCGTCGCGCAGGGCTTCGGCTTCGCGGCGGCGTGCCGTCACGTCCTGAAGGGCGATCAGGAAGGCCGGCAGTCCCTGGAAGCGGACGAGCGCCGCCGATATATGCGCCCAGATGATCTGGCCGCTGGGTCCGTGCAGCCGGGCCTCGACGGGTCCGCGCCGCCTGGCGCCGGCAACGGCTTCGCTCAAACGGCCGCGCATTTCCTCGTCAGCAAAAAACTGACGGGTGTCAATGGATGAGACCTCCTCGCCATTGATGCCGAAAAGCTCCAGCATTGCGTTGTTCGCCTGAATGACGCGGTAGGAAACCGGATCGATGAGCGCGATGGGGAGAGGCGCCGCGAGGAAAATGCTCTGGAAGTTTTCTTCAGTGGTCCGGACGGCGCGCTGCGCCTCCAGACGCACGGCAACTTCGCGCGTCAGCTGTTCGTTCAGTTCCTTTTGATGCATCAGCGTCAGGAATTCGTTGCGGCGCAGCCGGTTGGATACCCGCACGGCCTGCGCGCCGACGACGCTCGACATGCTCAGGAGGACCGTCGTCAGGAACAGAGAGCGCGCCGTCATCTCCGGGTAGCTCGAAATCACGCATATGAAGGAGATGATCGTGGCGACCGACACGGCAATGTTGAACTTCAACCGGTTCGGAACGCCGAAATAAAAGGCGAAGGTGAAAAGCATGGCGCTGAGCGCGTGTTCGACGGGCTCCATGACACCTGCCGCGACAAAAACCAGAAACACGCTGAGGATGTAAACCTGAGCGCCTGTTACGGCGGCATAAAACCAACGGTGCCGCGCAACATCCGAAAAGAAAATCAGGGGCAGCCGGCTCACCACCGGCGACAGGCCACGCAAGCCCAGCAATATGAAAAACGTCCAGGTCGGGCCGAAGAGGAAATATTCGACGACTGACCAACCAGCGAACATATAAACGCCGAGCTGGATTGCCCGCATCCGTTCAACCGTTTCGCTCCAGGTCGTTTCGCGGAAAAGCCCTTCGAGAAGCGGATCCTCGAATTCGCCGGACCACAGATAGGCGCGTTCGACGATATCGGCCGGCGCATTGCCAGCCGTCGTCATCGTCATCCGCCCTAGCGTCAATCTGACCACGCGCGCCCCCCGCTGGCGGGCTCGCGGCCGGCCAATTTCTCTAAATTCTAGGGAGAAACCCTAAACAAATAGCAAAACGGCGAATTTTCCAGGACTTTCTTCGGGAAGGGGCCCTCACTATCGTGCGCATTTGAAACGACCCCGAACGGGGCGGGCAAGCGGGAGGCGGATGTGGCGGCAAACGGCGGGAAAGCTGGAGTTCTTGCGGGCATCCGCGTCCTCGATTTCGGGCGCTATATCGCCGGTCCCTATTGCGCGGCGCTGCTGGGCGACCTCGGGGCCGAGGTTATCCGCATCGAAAAACGCGAGGGCAGCGAGGATCGTTTCGTCCAGCCGATCGTTCCAGGGGCGGCGCCCGGCGAGGGCGGCGAAGGCGCCATGTTCCTGCAAATGAACCGGGGCAAGCTTGGCCTGACGCTGGACCCGATGACCGAAACGGGACGCGGCATCGTCAAACGGCTGGTCACCACCGCCGATGTCGTGGTCGCAAACCTGCCTCCATCGACGTTGACGGCGATGGGCCTGGATTACGAGAGCCTCGTCGCGGTGAAGCCGGACATCATCCTCACCACCGTTTCCGCCTTCGGTCATGGCGGGCCCTATAGCGAGCGCACCGGCTTCGATGGCGTCGCCCAGTCTATGGTCGGCGCGGCCTATCTGACCGGCCGGGGCGACGAGCCGGTCAAGAGCTATGCCCCCTGGGTCGATTTCGGCACCGCCTCGCTCACCGCCTTCGGCACGATGGCGGCGCTGATGGAGAGGGCGCGGTCGGGCCGGGGTCAGATCGTCGAAGGCGCGCTTCTGTCGACGGCGCTCGCCTATTTCAACTTCCACCTGATCGAGCAGCAGTTGCGCAACACCAATCGCGGCCCCATCGGCAATCGCTCGCCCTATGCCGGGCCTGCCGACATCGTGCGGACAAAGGACGGCTGGATACTCGTGCAGGCGATCGGCATGCCGCTGTTCAAACGCTGGGCGAAGCTGATGGGCGAAGACCATTGGCTCAGCGACCCGCGCTTCAAGGACGATCTGGCGCGCGGCGACAATGGTGTGCTTCTCTCCGAGCGCACCTCGCGCTGGGCGGCGGAACTCACGACCGAAGAAGCACTAGCCGCGCTCGAGAAAGCACGCATTCCGGCAGGCGCCGTCAACACGCCGCAGCAGGCGCTGGACGATCCGCATATCGCGCGGATGGGTTATCTCCGGCCCCTCGCCTTTCCGGGCCTGCCGGGACCGGCGCCGGTCATGGAAACGCCGGTGCGTTTGTCGGCGACGCCGGGTGAGATCGGCGGCCGCGCGCCGCTCCTTGGCGAACACACCGACAAAATCCTGTCGGACCTCGGCTACACATCCGCGGAGATCGCCGGCTTCCGCGCCGAGGGGATCGTGTGATGGGCGATATTTTCGACGACTTTCCCCGCCGTTTCCCGCTCGCGCATCTGCCGACGCCGCTGGTGGAGATGGCGAATTTGCGCGCGGCGCTCGGAAACGGCTGCCCGCGTCTCTTCATCAAGCGTGACGACTGCACCGGTCTTGCCGGCGGCGGCAACAAGACGCGCAAGCTGGAATTCCTGATCGGCGAGGCGCTGGCGCAAGGCGCCGACACCATCGTCACCACCGGCGCCCTGCAATCGAACCATGCGCGGCAGACGGCGGCGGCGGCGGTTGCGGCGGGCCTGCGCGCGACGCTTATTCTCATGGACATCGTGCCCTATGAGGGACGCCGTTACAGAAGCTCCGGCAACCGGCTGCTCGATGAAATTCTCGGCGCCGACGTCGTCGTCGTTCCGACCGGAGAAGCACCCGCCGACGCTTTCAAGCGCGCCATGAACGGCATCGAAGCGCGGGGCGGCAAATCCTATTTCATTCCGGCCGGCGGCTCGAACGCGACCGGCTCGCTCGGCTACGCGGCAGCATATATCGAAATCACCGATCAGCTCGCGGGGCGCGGCATCCGCGATGCACGCCTCGTTCATGCCTCATCAAGCGGCGGCACACAGGCCGGCCTCATCGCCGGGCGCGGCCTTCGCCAGGATGGTCCCTCGATCCACGGCATCAATGTCTACCGCGCCGACCACGAGGTCATGTCCGGTGAAATTCTGAAGCTTGCCCGGGCGACGGCGGCGAAACTCGGGCTGCCGGAGCCGGCGGCGGATGCCGTTCTGCTTGAAGAAGGCTTCATGGGGGCGCGCTACGGCATGCCGACGCCGGGCATGGTCGAAGCGGTGGAGCTCGTCGCGCGGACCGAGGCGGTGCTGCTCGATCCCGTCTACACCGGCAAGGCAATGGCCGGGATGATCGCGCTCATTCGGCGCGGCGCCTTTGCGAAGGACGAGACGCTCGTCTTCCTGCACACGGGCGGGATGCCGGGATTATTCGCTTACGAAGAAGAGTTTCTGGCCGCGGGTAACTAGAGCGGTTCCAGGAAAAGTGTGCAGCGGTTTTCCGTCAGGAACCGCAACAAAATAAATAGTTAAAGCCGTTTCGCGATTCCATGAAAATCGAAACGGCTCTATGACGCCTGCGAAGCGGCGACCTTGCCGCGGCGGCGCAATGTTTCGGCCATCGTCGTTTCGCCCAGCGCCTGGCGAAAGCCGATGACGATATCGAGAAACGCGGTCGCGTTGGCGCGCTCGCGGCCGCCGCTGCGGCGGATTTCCTCGATCAGGCCGTCCTCATAGCCATTGAGATAGGTTTCGACCTGCTGGCCGACGGTTTTGCAATGCGACTGCACGCCGATGGTTTCGGCGGCGGGACAAACCCCGGCGATGAAGCGAAGCGCCGACGCGACCCGTTCGGCCTGCTCGAAGTTGGGCGCCACCGTTACGTCCGGGCGGCGCGGGCCCGTCTTGCCGTAGCTGCCTATCTGGTGCAGCGGCAGCGCACGGGCGAGATCGTGTTCGAAGCGCGCCATCTCCTCGGCGATCGCCGTCGACAAGCGGGCGCGGGCGGCGAGTATCCGATGGCCCCATTCGCTGACGCGCCGGATGTCGATCTCATGGACGAAGCCGTGCGAAATTTCGGCAAAGCGGCTGACCCGCTTCAACATGTAATCGAGATCGGTTTTCTTGCCGGGGCGGCGAACCTCGAAACACCGGGCGATGTCTTCCAGTTCGCCGAGGAAAATTTCACCGAGTTCGGCGAGACCTGAACGCGCGACAGCCGCTTCGTTGCCGAGACCGGAGAGCTTGCGCGCGAGGCGCAATATCTGCCAGGGCTTCTCCAGCCGGCCGATGACGCCGAGCGGAACGTAGATCGCATGCACGGGCGAACTTTCCTGCGCCTCCTCATAGGCTTCGCCGACGAGCGCAGCGAGCCCGTCATCGAAATCGTCGATGCGCTTGGGAAGGCTGAGTTGCATGGCGAGCATATGTGGCGCCACCGCCAAGGCTTCAGCCATGATCCTCGCATCGTCGAGGACCTCTTCGCCGCCGAGCTGCTGCTCGAGCTTCTTGCGCTGGGCGGCGTCGCGGCGCGATGCGTCGAGCGCCTGAAGCATGGCCGACGAACAGGCCGCGTGCATCACATCAAGCGTGCCGAAGAGCGCCGCATTGTCGCCGTTCAGCGTGTGCTCCGCGGCGCGGCGGGAAAGATCCGGCAAGGTGTCGGGCAGCAGGTCCGTTTCAATCCACGACCAGACTGGCTGGACCGAAGCGCGAAGAATCTGGCGGCGATGCAACGAAGGATCGCGCGTCTCGGCCAGCAGACCTTCAAAGGGCAGACAGAATTGCCGCATCGGCGCGGCGACGCCCGGACGCTCGCCGGCGGCTCGCCGCAGCACCGGCCGCAGCGAGGAGAGAATGAGATCGTAGGGAAGGATGCTGCCGCCCCGCAGCCGTTCGCGCTCGAGACCGGAGGCGAGCTTGATCGCCGCCGCAGGCGTCAGCCGCGACAGGAATTCAGAAAGACGTTCAGCGACGGGCTTGTCCGTTTTCGTTTCCATGACCGTGCAACAAATTCGAGATGCGGGACCGGCATCGGGATGTCGGCATCGCACGCCGAAAACTACCGCGTCATGCTTAACAATCTGTGGACAGCGCCTGTCCGGCAGGTGTCCGACGGCTCCGGACGCCTACATTTTCGATAGGCCGAAGACCATGAAAATGCTAAATTTTAGTCTGGCGCCGTCGCGAGCCGGCGCCGCCCATCATTCAGAAAGAGGCGATCAAGGCACCATGACGACAGGTGTTGTGAAGTGGTTCAACACCACTAAGGGATATGGATTTATTGCACCGGAGGATGGAGGGAAGGATGTTTTCGTTCACATCTCCGCCGTCGAAAAGGCCGGACAGAAATCCCTCAATGAAGGTCAGAAGGTTCAGTATGAACTGGTCGAAGGACGCAATGGACGGTACTCGGCGGAAAATCTGACTCTGCGCTGACAATGGCCGGATGCCCGAGGCATCCCACCCCAAAAGGTCGAGGCCCTCCCGCTTGCGGAGGGCCTTTCATTTTGCGGGGCAGCAACTAGCATTGAAGGATGATCAGCTCCCGTTCGCTTTACGCGCATTTGCGCGCGCTCATCTGGGACACCCCGCTCGACGGCAAGCCCGCCAGGCCGCTCTGGCAGATCGCGCTCATCGAGGCGGGGCGTATCGCCTGGGTCGTCGGCCGGGATCTGATCGAAGGCCGTCTTAACCTCAGGGCGATGAGCCTCGTCTACACGACGCTCCTGGCGCTCGTTCCGGCGCTCGCCATCGCCTTCGCCATTTTCCGCGCCTTCGGCTTCGACAGCTATGTCCAGGACATGCTGACGCAGTTTCTCGGGCCGCTCGGCGAACAGGGCAACGAGGTCACCCGGCGCGTCATGGAGTTCGTGCAGCGGGTCAACGCCAATGTGCTGGGCACGGTCGGCTTTGCCTTCCTGCTCTACACGGTCGTCTCGATGATCAACAAGATCGAGGAGGCCTTCAACAATATCTGGCACGTGCAGGCGGCGCGCTCGTTCACGCGCCAGTTCACCGAAGTCATCAGCATGGGCGTGCTCGGGCCGATCGTCGTGCTGACCGCGCTCGGCATCATGGCCGGTGCGCTGTCGCATTCCTTCGTCGGCAGCCTCGCCAATATCGAGCCCATCCGTTTCGTCATTTCACAGATGAACCGGCTGGTCCCCTATGTCCTGCTGATCGGCACCTTCACTTTTCTCTATGCGATCATTCCCAATACGCGCGTTCAGCTGGCTTCGGCGCTCGTCGGCGCGACGGTCGCCGGCATCGTCTGGGGCGCGACCGGCTGGGCCTTTGCGACTTTCGTCGTCAAATCGGCGCAGTATGTGGCGATTTATTCGGCCTTTGCCAGTCTCGTCGTCTTCATGATCTGGCTCTATGCAGCCTGGCTGATCCTTCTGACCGGCTGCGCCATCGCCTTCTATTTCCAGAACCGGCGGCACCTGTCGGCGGCCATCGGCCTGACCATGCTGACGCCAAGGCAAAGAAACCGCATGGCCGTGCATACGCTGCTGCTCGTTCACGAGGCGTTCGAGAAGGGGCGCGCGCCGTGGACCGAGGCGGCGCTCGCCCGCCACCTGCATCTGCCTCTGGAGGGCCTGCTGGAGATCGTCCACGCGCTTCAGATCGGCGGCTTCGTCACGCTCTCGACGGAGAAACCCTGCCGCCTGCTGCCGAGCCACCCGCCGGAAATGGTCCGGCTGGCCGACGTGCTGGCGGCCGTCCGCCGTCTCGCCGAGCCAGGCAGCCTCGCCGACCGGTCGCTGGCGCGCGAGCCTCGGGTCGATGCTCTTTTCGACCGTCTGACGGCACAGGAGACGGAGGTGCTCGACGACACGACGATGGCGTCGCTGCTGGCCGAGGCGCCGCCTGCGTCGGACGGGGACAGCGGCTCAGGCGAAGCGAGACCGGCCGCCGCGCGGCGCGAACCGCGGCATTAACATTTTGATTCGTGGCCCGGGACGCCCCGCGCCGGTTGGCGATGCGCCCCTGCCCGCCTCGGGGTTGCTTGAAAGCCGCCGGCAAAA
Organism: Parvibaculum sp.; assembly: GCA_036384055.1. Classification (GTDB taxonomy): domain Bacteria; phylum Pseudomonadota; class Alphaproteobacteria; order Parvibaculales; family Parvibaculaceae; genus Parvibaculum. The sequence goes on along the minus strand of DASVNC010000161.1, from coordinate 4,735 downwards.
GGCCGCGGCAATGCTGCGTCCGCCGTCACACGATGCTGTGTTCTTGAGACGGTTACACACATTTGCTTGACGAGAGTCGCGACGCACCTCAGGCTGAAGTTCCCTGAGTTCAACAATTGAAAGGAGGTGATCCGATGTCTAACGGTTTGATGACGCCGTTTGCCATCGCCAGCAGCATTTCGATCTCGACAGAGGATCGTGAGGGCAAGCAGGTGAGGTCGATCACTTCCAAGGACGACCTCGGCTGATCTTCACGTCTCATCGTCCATCGGGGCCCATCGTGGTTTGGGCCCCGGCCAGGCGGTTCGAGCGAAATCAAAGAGCGACAAACGGGTTGGTCCAGCACACGCATTAACAAGCGGACCAGGTCGCAGCCGTTCCAAACTGGCCGCCGTACTGCCCGAGGGCAGCGCGGCGGCCTTTTAATTTTCGTCCTTCGAGACGCCTGGCTCAGATGTCGAGCTCAAGGGAAAACTAAGGCCCGCTGTTTGATCCGGCGCTGAATATGCCGTTCCTGTTCGGATCAGGCACCCGTCGCAGGCAGCACGAGTTCCGCTTTCAAACCGCCAAGCTCCGAATCTGCAAGCTTCAGTTCGCCGCCATAAAGTTCTGCAATTTCAGTGACGATGGAGAGGCCCAGGCCGGAGCCCGGTTTTGTCTCATCCAGACGTCCGCCGCGTTTCAGCGCCGTCTTGCGCGCCTCTTCCGGCACGCCCGGCCCGTCGTCCTCGACCGTCAGCAGAAATGCCGGTCTCCCCTTGCGCAGCTCGGGAAGGCGCGCCGCCTTGATCGCCACACGCGACGTTGCCCATTTGCAGGCGTTGTCGAGGAGGTTGCCCGTCATTTCTTCCAGGTCCTGCGACTCGCCGCGAAAGCCGAGGCTCTCGGGGCACTCCACCGTCACCTCGATGCCGCGCTCGGCATAGAGCTTTTCCAGCGCCCGACCGAAGCGCGTCAGCGTGTGCGCGACGGGCGTATGCGCGCCGAAGACGTTGGCCGAAGCCGCCATGCGCGCGCGCGCCAGGTGATGATCGATCTGCTCGCGCATATAAAGCGCGCTGCGGTTCACCATTTCGCCGAATGGCCCGTCATGCGCCCGCGCTTCGTTGGTCAGCACCGACAGCGGCGTCTTCAGCGCGTGCGCCAGATTGCCGACATGGGTGCGGGCGCGCTCCAGAACTTCGCGGTTGCCTTCGAGCAGCGAATTTATCTCATCGGCCAGCGGTTCGATCTCGACCGGAAATTTGCCGTCGAGCTTCGTCGCCTTGCCCGAGCGGATCGAGGACAGCGCGCTGCGGACGCGCTCGAGCGGCTGCAAACCGAAACGCACCTGAATGAAGAGCGCGATCAGGATGCCGAGGCCGAGGCCGCCCCATGCGGTGAAGACCGACGAGTTGAAGCTCTGGATGTCGGCTTCCATTTCGGCCTTGTCGCCGGCAACCGCGAAAGATACCGGCACGTCGTAGCCCGGCAGCATCAGCCGCCGCTCGATGACGCGCAGCGACTGGCTCTCCGGACCCGCCGCGTCGAAGTAGCGGGCGCCCGAGACGTCGCGCTCGGCGTCCTTGGCGGCCGAAATGTCGAGCGACTGGTCGAAAAGCGAGCGCGAATGCAGGCCGAGGCGCTGGGCGATCGGCGCGATCTGCCAGTACCAGCCGGAATAGGCGAAATCGAAGCGCGTTTCGTTGAGGTCGCGGGTGCGCTCGAGCTGGCCCTTGTCATCGACATCGGTGGTGGCGATCAGGCTGCCGAGCAGCACGTCGAGGCGGGCGTCGAAAGAACGCTCGACCGACTGGCGGAAGATCGACGAGAGGATGATCCCGCCGGCAACGAGCGCAATGGTGCTCCACAGCGCCGCGCCCGCGATCAGGCGAAACGCGAGGCTGTCGGTTCTTATCCTGAAACGCTCAAGCTTCATCTTCTGGGGCCGCGAGCCGGTAGCCGAGGCCGCGCACCGTCTCGATCATGTCCTTGCCGAGCTTGCGCCGCAGCCGCCCGACGAAGACCTCGATGGTATTCGAGTCGCGGTCGAAGTCCTGATCGTAGAGATGCTCGACCAACTCGGTGCGCGAGATGATGCGGCCCTGATGGTGGATCAGATATTCGATCAGACGATATTCGAGCGAGGTCAGCTTGATCGCCCGGCCGTTGACGGTGACGCGCGAGGTGCGCGTGTCGACCCGCAGCGGCCCGCATTCGAACTCACTCGTCGCATGACCTGTCGAACGGCGCAGCAGCGCGCGGATCCGCGCCAGCACTTCCTCCATGAAGAAGGGTTTGGCCACATAGTCGTCGGCGCCGGCGTCGAAGCCCGCCACCTTGTCCGACCAGCGGTCGCGCGCGGTCAGGATCAGCACCGGCATGTTGCGGTTGGCGCGGCGCCATTTTTCGAGCACCGTCACACCGTCCATTTCCGGCAGGCCGAGATCGAGCACGACGGCGTCATAGGGTTCGGTGTCGCCGAGGAAGTGTCCGTCCTCGCCATTGGTCGCCGTGTCGACCACATAGCCCGCCTCCTGAAGCGCGCTCACCAATTGACGGTTCAAATCCGGATCGTCTTCAACAACGAGCAAGCGCAATCTCAGCGTCCCCCCTGCCTGTAGCCAAGCACCCTGCCCGTCACCGCATCCGCCGAGATGAGGGCGATGCCGTCGCGGGTCATCATCTTGATGAGATAGACCGGCCTGCCGCCGCCGTCGACAAGTTCCGCATCGAGCAGGCGGCCGGGATAGGCCCGCTGCACGGTTCCGAGCACGCGCCCGAGCGGCAATATCTTGCCTTCACGCACCGCCTCGCGTGCATGTTCCTGATCGGAGCGGCGCTCGCGGCGGCGATTTTCCCGGTCGTCATTCCGGTCGTCGTGACGCCCTTGATAATTGTTCTGGTCGCCGATCTGCCAGCGGGGCTCAGCCGACAGCGGCCCAGCGCCCCCGGCCATGATGGCGGCGGCGAGGGTTAACGCGGCGCATGTCGGCTTCCATTTCATGCCCCCGGCTTAAACCCCCAAGACTGAACCTGCGATGAATGGCGGATTCCGGGGAGTTTAGGCTCAGAAGCCGGACAACGTCACCCATTCATCGAGGGCGGCGCGCTCGGTGCGCAGCTTGTTGACCGGCGCCGTCTCGTCCATGTAGCCCAGCCCCATGCCGCAGAAGAGCATCAGCTCGTCGGGCATGCCGGTGAATTCGGCAATCGTCTTTGGCCAGATCGCCCAGGCTTCCTGCGCGGCGGTGTGCAGCCCGTGGCTCCTCGCCATCAGCATCACCGATTGCGCGAACATGCCGAGATCGGCCCACTGGTCGATGCCCATCTGGCGGTCGATGGCGAAGAACAGCAGCACCGGCGCGTCGAAGGCGCGGAAATTGCGCGCAAACTGCATCAGCCGCCCGGTCTTGTCCTCGCGCGGCACACCGAGGGTCGCATACATGTCCTCGCCGCATTTGAAGCGCCGCGCCTTGTAGGGGTCCTTCAGGTCTTTCGGATAGATCGGATATTCGGAGCCTTCGCCGAAGGGCGTCGTCTTCTGCTTTTCGGCGATCTCAGCCAGAAACTCGGCGAGCTTCGCGCCAGTCAGCGCATAGACATGCCAGGGCTGCAGGTTGCCGCCCGACGGCGCCCATTTCGCGCCTTCAAGGATCGCGCGCAGCGTCGCCTCGGGCACCGGCTTGTCGAGAAAGGCGCGGCAGGTGATGCGCGTCTTCAGGGCTTCGAGTACGTCCACGGGTCGTCTCCATTCCATGCAGAGTTTTGTCGCCGTCCTTCGAGACGGGCGCTGGCGCGCCCTCCTCAGGATGAGGATTCATTTGTTATCCGACCTCACCCTGAGGAGCCGCGCAGCGGCGTCTCGAAGGGCGGGGTCGGCCCCTCACCTTCCCGTCACAAACGGCCAAAGCGCGTCGGCGCCGCCGGCAATCGTTTCGCGGCCCAGCGCCTCGGCCCATTCGGCGCCCGAGCCGAACTCCGCCCGCCACGACCACAGCCGCCGCGTCGCGAAGTGAAGCCCATGCTCATAGGTAAAGCCGATCGCGCCATGCACCTGATGGGCAATCGAGGTCGCGATGCTGGAAGCGTCGTCGGCGCGAATTTTCGCCACCGCAATCTCGAAGGCGGCATCGCCCCCGTCCGGCAACACCTTGTCCAGCCTGGCACAGGCATGCGCGGCGGCCACGTTGGCGGCGGCGGCCTGCGTCGATAGCATAGCGAGCTGCTGCTGGATCGCCTGGAACTTGCCGATGGGTTTGCCGAACTGCGTCCGCTCATTGGCATATTGCACCGACTGCCGGGTGATGGCATCGAGTGCGCCCGCCATCTGGCAGGCCCGCATCAACGCCCCGTAGAGCCTGAGCGCGTCGCCCGGCATCTCGACCCAGGCCGTTTCGACGACGACGCGCTCGAAGATCATCGTGTCGCGCGGCTCGCGGGCGAGGTTCTCGCCCTTCTCGATGCGCGCATAGTCGAGCGGCGCCAGCACCGCCTCGACGCCCCAGCCGCTTTTGACCAGCGCGATGGCGTGGCTTGCGTTCCGGCCCCAGGGCACACGCACGGCCTTGCCCGAAAGCCGCCCTTCGGCCAGCAGGAAGTCGCCTTCCATCACCGTGACGACACCGTCCGGCATCGCCATCCCGGCGCGGCCGAGAATAAACCCCGCGAGGATCGCTTCGGCGAGCGGCAGCGGTGCTGCATGTTCGCCCGCCGCCTTCAGCACGACGAAAGCGTCCGGCCAGCCGGCGCCCGC
>DASVNC010000160.1:0-1591 GCA_036384055.1 Parvibaculum sp. | reverse complement strand
AAGCGGATCGAGCCCGGTACATCGACCGCGTCCTTGGCGAGCATCGAACCGTAGCGGCCGCGCAGGGCCAGCGTCAGATCCGGCGATCCGTCCGCGCGCTCACCCAGGCTCCAGTAAGTGGAGCCGGTCGCTTCGAATTTTGTGAAGGTGGCCGGCGAGCCGTTGCTCGTACCGGCATAGGGCGTAATCGAGATGCCGAGCCGGGCGCCTGCCGTCGGATCCAGCAGATTGTCGGCGCCGTCATAACGCCCCGTCAGCGGCAGGCCGAAGAGCCTGTAGGCGTGATTGCCGAGATTGTCATCGGTGCGGTCGATTTCGAAGGAGACGCCGCCGGTCGCGGTCAAGGTCGGCGTCAGCTGCCGCGATAGCGCGACGCCCGTCTTGACGCGATTTTCGTCATAGGCATCGGTGTTTTCATGCGCGATTTCAAAATTGGCAAGCAGGCTCTGGTTGTCGCGCAGGAAGTGCGGTTTGATAAATGCCGCCGTCGCCGCCTGTTTGATCTGCGCCAGCACCAGATCGAGATCGAGCTTCTCCGCCGCGCCGAAGAGGTTGCGGTGTTCCCATGAGCCCGTGACGCCCGCGCCTTCGTCCGACGACCATCGCGCGCCGACGCCGACCGAACGGTGCGGCCGCTCCGTAAGCTTCAGCGCCTGCGGCGCGGTGCCGTCGCCGCCGTCTTCGGTTTCGAGCGAGATCTGATCGAAGAGGCCCGTCTGTCGAAGCGCCTTCACGGTCTCGTCGGCCTTGCGCCGGTCGTAGGTCTCGCCCGGCTTGAACTTCGCCAGCGAGCGGATATAGGCGGCTTCCGTCCTGCCGCCCTCATTATCGACGTTGAGCGCGCCGAAACGCTTGGGTTCGCCTGCCTCGATCGACAGAACGATGTCGGCAAGGTTCGCCGTCAGATCGACGGTCACGGTGCGCTGCGAGAGTTTCGGCGCCGGGTGGCCGTGGTTCTGCAGCCAGACCAGCGCGTCGCGCGTCAGGTCAAGAACGCGCTGCGCCCGCGCCGATTTTCCCGGCAGCAGGCCCAGTTTCTTGCTGTCATGGACAAGCGCGGCCGCGTCGGATGGATTGTCGGTATAGACGATCTGAAAACCGTGGATCATCGTGCGCGGCCCGACGGTCACGCGGTAGGTGACGTCGAAGACACCGCCCGGCGCTTCGGCGATGACGGGCTCGACGCTGCCATTGTAATAGGCCTCGGAGCGTAGCGCGGAGGTCAGCCGGTCGGCATCTTCATCGGCGCGGCGACGCAGCTGGCCAAGCGTCGCCGGTGCGGGAATTTTGCCGGTACCGAGCTGCGCGACGCCTGTCAGCAAGGTTCGCAATTCGTCGTTGAGCCGGGTGCCTTCGACATGGGTCTTGAAGCGAAGCCCCGACGGCGAAGAAGGTCCGGCAGCGGCGGCGGGCGATGCGGCTTCGGCGGCGGGCAGCGCAAGTCCCGGCCCAGCGCGCGAGGGCGTGAACGTGACGAGGCTCACCAGCGATCCAAGAGCGAGCACGGCTGCAACCGCGCCGGGGTCAAGGCGCCTCAGCCGGAACATCCAGAAGGGCCGGAGCCACGCGCGCCAACCCCCCCGCAAACCTC
>DASVNC010000159.1:0-7875 GCA_036384055.1 Parvibaculum sp. | reverse complement strand
CCAGACCGGCGTCGGCGCCGTCGGCGCCCTCGGCGCGCTGGGCGGCTCGGTCGCGGGCGGCATCATCGGCAACGTCGTCAACCATTCCACCGAGGACACCGCCGGTTACGAATATATCGTGCGCAAGAAGAACGGCGATCTCCTGTCCGTGACGCAGAAGGACAAGACGCCGCTCCATGTCGGTCAGCGCGCCCTGATCATCGAAGGAACGCAGGCCCGCGTCGTCGCCGACTACACCGTGCCGGTCGATACCGAGACGCCGCATCCCCCGGCGCCTGTCCCCTCGAACGTCAAGCCGCCGGTCTCCCTGCCGGACAAACCGGCGGAAGGCGCGCCGCCCGCCGCTCAACCGAAGACCGATGCGCCGAAGACGGACAACGTGAAGCCCGGCGAACCGGCCGCGACAGCGGCGCCGACGCCGGCTCCAACAAGCCCTGCGTCCACAACCTCGTCCACAACATCGCCCGCAACGCCTGCACCTTCTGCCGCGCCGGCCGCGTCCAGCGCCCCGGCGCCCGCGGCATCGACGACGGGCAGTCCGGCCCCCGCAGCGGCAACGAGCGCGCCTGCCTCATCGCCAACGCCGGCCGCGCCTTCCGGAACGAACGCTCCGGCAGCGACGACGAAGGGCGCCGCTGCAAGTCCGGCGACAACGAGCCCGGCCTCATCGAGCCCGGCCTCATCGGGCACAAGCACGAGCTCGGGCACCGCCGCGCCGTCCACGACATCGACAAGCGGACAGACCCCGCCAGCCTCGACCCAGAACGGCACCCAGAAATCGGACACAGCCGCACCGCCCGCCGCGACGCATTAGAGAGATTTCAGGCCGGCGTCAGAAGCGGACATATTTGCGCCGGCGCTGGAGGACGTTCAGAAGGTGCGGATGGAAAAATTGTGACTGTCGGTCGCAAAATTCGGTGAATAGAAAGGGTCTTTCCGCAGCTTCGCACCCCAACGCGCCTGCATGGCCGCAATTTCCTTGAGACTTCGCGCCCGCTTTTCTGGCGATTCGTCGGAACCACGGCTGAGAGATTCGTGGTGATAGAGAAGCGCGAAGGGCGTGAAGAGATTGAGATAGCCGGCCTCGCGCACCTTCAGGCAGAAATCGACGTCGTTGAAGGCGACGGCAAGATTCTCCGCGTCGAGACCGCCGACTTCATGAAATATCGCGGTCCTCACGAGCAGGCAGGCGGCTGTTACCGCTGAATAGTTTTGGCAAACGGCCAGCCGCCCCGAGTAGCCGGCCGACGCGCGCGGAACACGCGCATGGACGTGGGCGGCGCCGGTGGAATTCAAGACGACGCCCGCGTGCTGGATCGTTTCGTCGGGGTAGAGGAGCTTCGCGCCGACGCAGCCGATTTCGGGACGGACGACTTGCGATACCATTTCGCTCAGCCAATCCGGTGAGATCACCTCGGTATCGTTATTGATGAGACCGAGGACCGTGCCCCTTGCTTCGCCGACGGCAAAATTGTTGATGGCGGAATAATTGAAGACGCCCGGAAATTTCAGCACGCGAATGCGCGGATCGGCGGTCACTCGAACGAAATAGTCGAGCGTTTCGGGTTCGCGGGAGTCATTGTCGACGATCAGAATCTCGTAATTCGTATAGGTGGTCTTTTCGAGAATGGACGCGATGCAACTCCGCAGCACGGGCAGCATGTCGCGCGTCGGGATGATGAGAGACACGAGCGGGCCCGGCTGCGGAATGTCCCGCTTGATCCGAAAGTACGGCAGCCCCTCAACCGGCTCGACGGTCGCGGAGAGCCCCGCCCGCCCGACATACTCTTCCAGCGATTTGCGCGCCGCGATGTGGGCATATCCCTTCGCCTGAAGACCGCTGGCACCGGATTGGTGCGCCGCGCGCCAATGGTAGAGCACCTTCGGGATATGAACGATCTTGCGCCGGTCAATTGTCTCGACGATCCGGAGATTGAGATCGTAGTCCTGGGCGCCGTCGAATCCCTTGCGCCAGCCGCCGACCCTGCGGATGTTATCCGACCGATGGACCGTGAAGTGATTGAGGTAGTTCATCGCCAGAAAGAGATCGGGCGAAAAATCCGGCTTGAACAGGGGTTCAAATCGTTTGCCGATCCGGGTGATCTTGTCTTCGTCGCTATAGAGAATTTCCGTCTCTGGTTTCTCGTCGAGCGCGATGACGATTTCAGCGAGAGCGTGCTCCCTCAATATGTCGTCATGGTCGAGGAAGCCCGTATATTCGCCGGTCGCCAGCGCAAAGGCTGAATTCGTCGCCGCTGATATATGACCGTTCTCATCGCGGTAAACGACTTTGATCCGGTCGTCGCGCGCGGCCGCCGAGGCGAGAATGTCCTTTATACGCATATCGGTCGAAGCGTCGTCCGCGATGCAGAGTTCCCAGTTCGGATAAAGCTGATCCTCAACAGACAGGATCGCCTGATAAAGATCGGAAGGGACTGGATTGAAGACCGGCATCAGGATGGAGATTTTCGGACGGCGCGAAAGCGCCGAAAGCGCCAGCTCGTAGGCGGCGCGATCGCGCTCCGGATTGTAGTCGAACCGCGATTGCCAGAGCAGGTATTCCTGTCCGACATCGGGGTTGTGAACCCCATACCATTTGGCGACGACCTTTTCCGCCTCGCGCTGGAACGCGGCGAGGTCTGGCCGCGCCTTGTCCCCGTGCTTCTTCTTGAACATTGCTCAACTATACCGAAACTGTTTCCCGGAGAATGTCTTCCATGCACCGGCCGAGGCTGTCCTCCCATGCAGGCAGCTTGATGCCATAGGCCTCGGCGATCCTGGTGCCATCGAGGCGCGAATTGGCGGGCCGCTGCGCCGGCGTCGGATAGTCGCGTGTCCTGATGGCGGATATCCGCGGCGTCTTCTGTCCACGCTCGGCAGCGCGAGCGAATATCTCGCGTGCAAAATCGTACCAGTTTGTCTCGCCGCTGCCACAGCAGTGAAATGTGCCAAAGGAGCCGGTGCCGTCAAGAAGCCGCGCGACGACAATGCCGATTGCCTCCGCGAGGTCCGCCGCCGAAGTCGGCGATCCGCGCTGATCATCGACAACGCTGAGTGCTTCCCGTTCAGCGCCGAGCCGCAGCATCGTTTTGACGAAATTATTTCCGGTCGAGCTGTAGACCCAGCTCGTTCGCAAGATGACGTGCTCGGGGAGGCGGGCCCTGATCGCCGCCTCTCCCGCCGCCTTCGATGCGCCGTAAACGCCAAGAGGCGCCACGGGATCGTCTTCGCAATAGGGATCGGCCTTGCTGCCGTCAAAAACATAGTCGGTCGAAATATGGATGAGCGGAATTTTCGCCGCCGCGCAAAGCGCCGCAAGCTGCGCCGGCCCATCGCGGTTGACGGCGAAGGCAAGGCCGGGCTCGCTTTCCGCCTTGTCCACCGCCGTGTAAGCCCCCGCATTGACGATAAGCCGGGGGCGGTGCGCGGCGAAAGCGCGGGCGAGCGCCGCCGCATCGGCGAGATCGGCGCTGTCGCGCCCAAGCAGGACATGCGGCACTTCGCCGAACCCGCGCGCGTTCAAAGCCCGCGCCACCTGCCCGCTGTGCCCGATGATGAGAACGGGCCGGCCATCCGGCGACGGTGGCTCATATGTGAAATATCGCGGCAGATCGGCAAGGACAGGATGGCGTTGGTCCTTGTCGGACAGCGCCGGCGTCATCCCGTCGAGACGCCAGTCGATGTTCAGCGCCGGGTCGCTCCACAGGAGCCCGCCGTCATGGGCCGCCGAATAGAAATTTGAAACCTTGTAGACGACCTCCGTGTCGTCCTCGAGGGTTACGAGCCCGTGAGCAAACCCTGCCGGCACGAAGAGTTGATTGCCTTCCTCGGAGCTCAGGACGACCGAGTCATGCAGACCGTAAGTCGGTGAGCCGTGCCGGATGTCGACGACAACATCGAGAATGCGGCCGCGCGCAACCCGCACCAGTTTCGCCTGTTCGAACGGCGGCGTCTGGAAATGCAGGCCCCGCAGCGTGCCGCGCTTCGTCGAGAGTGAGTAATTGTCCTGAACGAAGACAGTATCGATACCCGCCTCGGAAAAAGCGCGCTGGCTATAGATTTCCGAAAAATGGCCGCGCGAGTCCGCAAACCGCGGAGTCGCGATCAGCTTGACCTCGGACAGAACCGGAAGCGTGGTGATTTCGATCTTTTGTAACGCCCCGCGAAGCAAGCCCTTCGCAGGTCCCCGCTGGTGCCCATTTCAGCGCAATCAACACATAACACTCATGGTTTGTCCATCAAGTGCGGACACAAAATCGCGTCAGGCGCTCCGGCCATGCGCTTTGCGCGCCTTTCGCGTCTGCGCCGCTTTATGCGCGGATGCCGACCTTGCGGCCGCAGGCCTCTTTGCCGCTGCTTTACCGCCGAGCTTGCCGCCCTTCTTGGATGGCGCGTTTGTGATCTTCTTGCCGCGGCCGGCTCCCGACTTTTTGCCGCCACCCGTTTCCTTGTTGACGGTCGCCCAGGCGCGGCGCTCGGCCTCTCTCTTGGAGACGCCGCGGTGTCGATACCCTTCCTCGATATGTTCAGCCTCGCGCTTTTGCTTGTCCGTATAACTCGATTTGTCTCCGCGCGGCATATAGACCTCCTTCAGAAAAGCGATGGAGAGCGGCGGTCGTCTATCGTTTGCCGCGTCTTTCCTTGCGCTCACTGCTCGGCATGACCTCGTCGGCGGAGCGCCCTCTGCGGGCGCCCACCTTTTTTACGGGCTGCGACTGGGCGGGAGGGTCGCTGGCCGGGTAGGACTGGTCGAGCGCGTCATCCAGTTTCTCTTCGAGCTTTTTCGATGTGGACATGGGCTGCTCCTCTCTTTTTATCTCCCTCGATCAAACAAAACGCCGCCCGCTTCATCCGGTTCCCACCCGTATGCGCTCACGCTAGGGAGATGAAACCACCTCCGGCTCCCGAGCGTTGCCTGTCAATGACAGCGAAAACGAAACGATACGCCGCGACCGTCGCCGGTCCGGTCCCGATCGGCCCCGGCGATCCGCCGATAAAAGTGCCGCCCGGCATCCCCATTCCACCGGGGCCCAAGGAACCGCCGGGCGAGACGCCGCCGCCGCGGCTGCCTCCCGAGATCGAGCCGGGCACGCCGCCCGAAATGCCGCCGATGGAGCCCCCGGTCGAAGAACCGCAATACCCGGACGAACCGAACGCACAGCCGCTATTTCCGCCGCCGCAGGTGCAGTCGCCGGCCGCGAATCCGAGAGGCAGATGATGAAGATCGTTTTGAATACAGATGAAGCCCGGCAAGGGAAAACGCATCAGGGCGTGCGCTATGTGCTCGCCGTCAGCACCGCGCTCGTCGTCGCCGGTTTCGCCGTTGTCTATGTCATCTATTTCGTGTGAGCGAATTTCGGGAAAGAGGAACAACCCGCCCGGCCATTCGTTTCTGACGCTCCAGCCAACAAAAATGGAGGCTTGAGATGAAACGTCTTCTCACAGGGACCGCGTTGCTGACGCTGCTTTTGCCGGTGGCGGCGATGGGCGCGGAACAAGGCACCGCGCCGATGACGCCGCCTGCCGCTTCGCGCGTACAGGTTTCACCCGACGCAACGACGGCGCAGCCGCTCATCCATGAGACGGACGGCGCGGCGGTACTTTCGGACCAGGCGTTGAGTGCGCGCTATCTGCGCGGCATTTCGATTGTCGACACCAAGGGCGACAAGCTCGGCAGCCTCAACGACATTGTTTTCGACGACAAGGGCCACGCAGAACTCGCGATAATCTCGGCAGGCGGCGTTGCCGGTCTCGGCGGCCGCGATGTCGGCGTCAATTTCGGCGATCTGATGATCAACGTGCAGACGCCGAAAAGTCCGACGGCGCAGCTTAACAGCTCCCTCGATACGCTGAAGGCGCAAGCCGAATTCGACCGCAGCAAATTGCCTGCGGGCCAGGTGCTTGCCAGCGATGTGCTGGGCGCCGCCGCCAAGACCAGCGACGGCGCTGACGCCAAGCTGACCGATATCATCATGGACAAACAGGGCGCGGGCCGATACGCCGCGATCGAATATGGCGGCATCGCCGGCGTGGGCGGAAAGCGCGTCGCGGTCGATTACGCCAAGATAAGCCGGCTCGCCAAGGGAGCGACCATCCCGCTAGACGTCAAGATGGCGGACCTTCAGGCGGCGCCTCCTTTCATCTATGAGCCCGACGACACGACCGCCTCGATACCTTCAGCCATCAAGGCGGTGACAGGCTCGACCTCGGGTTCTCCGCCGAGTTCGTCGGGCGGAAACTCAGGTTCGTCCTACTAGAAAAACATAAGCCCGCCGGTTGCTCGCCCGGCGGGCTTTTTCACGTCAGCACCTGGATGAAATGAAAGCTGTCCGCCGGTCGCGCGAGACGGGACAAGGCCGGATGGCTCTATTCGAGTTTTCTCAATACCTCCGCGAGGCGGGCCGGAATGGGCTCTGCCGCGGCATCGCGGTAAATCCGGCGGAGACCCCGGTCGAGCGCATCGCGCTTCCGGCCGACCGTCTCCTCGGAAGCCGTTCTGGCTTCTTCCGCGCCTTTGCTCTTTCCGCCACGGGGCGTTGTCATACTGAAAATTTCACCGACTGCCACACGCACACTGTCCATCTCCGCGCCGCATTCGCGAAAGAAACACATGGCCCCAGACCTTGGTTCCGCATGCTAACCGGAAGAACTTCGACGCGCCCATATGGAAAATCTCAAGTTTTAGTCGCAAGCACTTCCGATCACTTGCCGCGCCCGGCGCATTACTTGGGTGAAAACAACATGTGTCGAGAATATTTCTTCACAGTATGAAAGTAATGAACGACGTTAGTAAAGTCTTGCTTATCATTTCCCTGTTTGAGGCAGGTTTAATATCGTTTCAGATCTTGCTCTATGTTAAAGCTGCGCCCGCGAATGTGCGCCACGATATGGTGATTTCAGCCGGTTCTGGCGTTTTCCCGCTCATTTATTGTCGAAAACGCGAACTAATGCTGGCGATGTCCGCCGTCGGCGACCATATTTTCCGCAGGTGTCGGCTGGCAGGGCGATGAAACAACTTCAGGAGGAATGAGGCCGGTAGTGCGAGGCCGGTTTTATCTTCGATTTCAGAGAGGATCCGATGAACAGTCCAGCGGCAAAACCCGACATGGCGTATCTGAGCGATTCCGAATTCAAGGAAGAGCTCGCGTCGACGATCCCGAGGCTCCGCGCCTTTGCCCGCAGCCTCTCCGGCAACCGCGACGTTGCCGACGATCTCGTGCAGGAGACGATGCTGAAAGCCTGGGCCGCGCGCCGCCGCTTCGAGGCCGGCACGAGCATGGTGGCCTGGACACACACAATTCTGCGTAACCTGTTCCGTTCGCAAATGCGCCGCGCCCGTTTCGTCGGCGAATGGGATGAGGAAAAGGCCGAGCAGCTCCTCTCCGCTCCAGCCGACCAGGAACAGTGTCTGGAGCTTTCCGATTTGCGCCGCGCCCTTCTGGAATTGCCGGAGGTGCAGCGCGAGGCGCTTATTCTCGTCGGCGCCGGAGGCTTCGCCTATGAGGAGGTCGCTGAAATATGCGGCTGCGCGGTCGGCACGGTGAAAAGCCGCGTCGCCCGTGCCCGCGCCACCGTCGAGCGGCTGTTCGAGACGGGCCTAATATCCGCCCGCCGCGACGAGCCCACGCATGGCGAGCCTGTGTTCGACACCATCCTGAACGCCGCGCAGAACCTGGCGGCCCGCTAGCCCGCTGGCTAGAATGTCTGCGTCCCGGTCAGGCGATGACCGGGGCATGCAGAAGCGCGGCGCATCCCGTTTCCCCGAGCAGTCCCTCGACGCGCGCCCGATCTTCCGCTGAGAGATCGGCAAAGGAGCGACGCAGCCACATCAGGCATTTCGCCTGGTAGGGATTGGGGTTCTGGACCCAGCGCGCG
>DASVNC010000158.1:0-2374 GCA_036384055.1 Parvibaculum sp. | reverse complement strand
GTCGCTTCCAGATCATAGATATATGCGGGCGAGGCCCATGCAAGACGGCGCAGAAGCGCCAGAAAACGCACAGGCCCCCGTGCTTTGCCGTCCGTCCAGACCTCGGTGGCCAGAGGTGCGAGGCGCAAGGCGGCGTCGGGGCCCGTCAGCAGGATCAGTTTTGCGCCGGGGTGCCGGGCCCCGATGCGGCGCAAAGCCGCCTCACCCTCCGCCCCGGGCGCAAAGAGGATCGCAACGACGGTTTCGGCCATCAGGAGGGCCGGCGGGCGGCGATCAGCGCGGCATAGATGGCAAGCGTGGCGTTGGCCATTTCATCCAGCGAATAATGCGCCAGCACATTCGCCCGGCCGCGCGCGCCCATGCCGGCGCGGGCTTCGGGCGAGAGATCGAGGATCTTGCGCATCGCGGCGGCAAGCGCCGGGGCGTCGCCCGGCGGAACGCTGAAGCCGGTCGCCGCGTCCTCGCCCACCGCTTCCGGCGTCAGAACGGTTTCGCGTTGGCCGCCCGCATCGCTGACGATGACGGGACGCGCCATCGCCTGCGCCTCGACGGCGGTGCGGCCGAAGGGCTCGGGCTCGATGGAGGGCGCGAGCACTGCGTCCGCCAGCGCATAGGCGGCCGGCATGTCGCCGCAATGGCCGGTCAGGCGCACGAAGCGGTTGAGCGTCTTCGCGGTGATCGCGGCATCGAGCTCGGCGGCATAGGCGTCGCGCCCCTGCGCATCGCCGACGAGCAGGATCAGGAAATCGTCGCGGCCCGCCGCACGCAAAAGCGCCGCGGCCTCGACGGCGACGGCCTGTCCTTTCCAGCGCGTCAGCCGCGCGGGCAGAATGAAGACCGCGCGGCTTTCCTTGTCGAGCTGCCAGCGGGTGCGCAGCGCGGCGCGGCGGGCCGGCGAGACGGCGTCCGGATCGAAGCGCGTCACGTCGATGCCGCGCGGCACGGTAAAGATCCGCGCTTCATCCGGCGCATGGACCTTGCGGATCAGGGCGGCAGTGTAGGCGGAGTTGGCGATCACGGCGTCGCTGCGGGTCATCACCGAATTGTAAAAGACCTTCGGCGCCGGCCCTTCATGGACGCGCGAATGATAGGTGGTGACGAAGGGCGTGCCGCGGCTCCGCGCGGCGGCGAGCGCGCTCCAGGCGGGCGCGCGCGAGCGGGCATGCACCAGGTCGATCTTCTCGCTTCGGATCAGCCGCCTGAAGCGCGCCACGTTCAACGCCATGACCAGCGGATTTTTCGACTGCGCCGGCAGGACGATGTGTTCGGCGCCGGCGCCGCGCAATTCATCGACCAGATTGCCGCCGGAGCTTGCGACGATGGCGCGGCCGCCCGCATCGACGATGGCGCGGGCGATATCGACAGTGGTGCGCTCGGCGCCGCCAATGTCGAGCGTCGGCACGATCTGCAGGATGGTCGGGCGCTTCAGGCCCTCGAAGGAGGTGGACACCGCGAAATCCCCGGTCGACGCATTTGCCGTCTTTGTATTGAATGTCGTCCAGCAAAACAGACTACGGCCAACATGACCGACAGCGAAACGCCCGGCAAGCTCGCCCGCGACGGCGGCGAAAGCCTCGCCTATTTGATGGCGCGCCCGAAGGCGCCCGCCGGTCCAACAGGTCTTGTGTGGCTCGGCGGGTTCAAATCCGACATGACGGGCACCAAGGCAAGCGCGCTCGCCGGCTGGGCGGTAACGGCGCGCCGGGCGCTGCTGCGGTTCGATTATTTCGCTCATGGGGCGTCGAGCGGCGACTTTGCCGAGGCGACCGTCGGGCGCTGGCTCGACGATGCGCTGGCGGCCTTCGATCAATTGACGGACGGACCGCAGGTTCTGGTCGGCTCCAGCATGGGCGGATGGGTCGCGCTTCTCACGGCGCTGGCGCGGCCCCGGCGCGTCAAGGCGCTCGTCCTCATCGCCCCGGCGCCGGACTTCACCGAGGAATTG
Source organism: Parvibaculum sp. (assembly GCA_036384055.1). Lineage (GTDB taxonomy): Bacteria > Pseudomonadota > Alphaproteobacteria > Parvibaculales > Parvibaculaceae > Parvibaculum. Next base: position 429 of record DASVNC010000158.1, on the reverse strand, counting down.
ATGTGGAAGCATTTCTCGGACGATGTGCGCGACGTGCTGATGCAGGAGGGCGTCTATCGCCGTCCGTCGGAATATGACGAGGAGCCCTACGAGATCACGATGAAGCTGATCGAGGAGGGGCGCAGCCACCTGCTGCTCGGCGCGCCCATCGCGCTCGACATGCCGGTGCGCATTCTGCAGGGCATGGCCGATCCCGATGTACCGTGGAGCCATGCGATGCGGCTCATCGAGGCGCTCGCGGGCGGCAACGTGTCGATCACGATGACGAAGACGGGCGATCACCGGCTGTCGACGCCGGCGGATATCGCGCGGCTGACGATGACGATCGAGACGGTGCTGTCGGAGGTTGAGAGATAGAAAGGCCCTCACCCTCCCATCGCTTTGCGATGGGTCCCTCCCTCTCCCAAAGGGAGAGGGGCTGAGCGCGCC
>DASVNC010000157.1:0-13194 GCA_036384055.1 Parvibaculum sp. | reverse complement strand
ACGCGGCAAGCGCGACATCGTCTCCAACATCAACTTCTTCATGAACGTGCCGGTCGAGCAGGACGGTTCCCTCGGCATCGTCGATGGAATCTCCGCGCCGGGACTGTCTGTGGACCTCTATGCCGAAATGGATGTCATCGTGGTCGTTTCCAATTGCCCGCAGGTCAACAATCCCTGCAACGACTTCAATCCCACCCCCGTGCGCGCAGTGATCTGGAACGGGTAACGCCCGCGCCGGTTTTTGGAGGCCGATATGTTCAGGAAGGTACTGGTTGCGAACCGCGGTGAGATCGCAGCCCGCGTCATTCGCACGCTTCGCCGCATGGGTGTTCAGTCCGTGGCGATCTATTCGGAAGCTGATCGTTTCGCCCGCCACGTCGAAATGGCGGACGAGGCTGTCTGCGTCGGTCCGGCGACGGTTGCCGCGAGCTATCTCAACACCAGTGCGATCATCGAGGCGATCCGCGCGACCGGCGCCGAAGCGGTGCATCCGGGTTACGGGTTCCTGAGTGAGAACCCGGATTTTGCTCAGGCGCTTCAACGGGAGGGCGTGGCCTTTATCGGCCCGCGGCCCGAACATATGTGGGCTTTCGCCCTGAAACACACAGCGCGCGAGCTTGCCGAGAAAAGCGGCGTGCCGCTGCTGCCGGGCTCCCCGCTCGTCGATACGCTCGAGGATGCGCTCGCCTGGGCCGCGCGCATCGGCTATCCGGTGATGCTGAAAAGCACGGCGGGCGGCGGCGGCATCGGATTGCAGCTCTGCCGCTCGGCGGACGACATGCCGCGCCTTCTCGAAACGGTGCAGCGTCTCGCGCTCGCCAACTTCAAGGACGCCGGTCTCTTTCTCGAAAAATACGTGTCCGAGGCGCGCCATATCGAGGTGCAGATTTTCGGCGACGGTAAGGGAAAGGTGATTGCGTTGGGCGAGCGGGACTGCTCGGCCCAGCGCCGCAACCAGAAGGTGCTGGAGGAAACCCCGGCGCCGCATCTTTCCGAGGAAGTGCGCAAGGCGCTTCATGCGGCGGCGGTGCAGCTCGGCAAAACGGTTTCTTATGAATCCGCGGGCACGGTCGAATTCATCTATGACGCGGCGCAGGAGAAGTTCTATTTCCTCGAGGTCAATACGCGGCTTCAGGTCGAGCATCCCGTCACCGAGGAAGTGACCGGCCTCGATCTGGTCGAAATGATGGTCGCCCAGGCGGCGGGCGAGCTTGGCGATCTCGACGGCTACAAGCGCGCCCCGCAAGGTCATTCGATCGAAGCGCGGCTCTATGCCGAAGATCCGGCCCGCAATTTCCAGCCATCGTCCGGTCTCTTGACCGAGGTGTCGTTTCCGCCCGAGGCGCGCATCGACGGCTGGATCGAGACCGGCACGGAGGTTTCGCCTTTCTACGACCCGATGCTTGCCAAAATCATCGTCAAGGGCGCGACGCGAGCCGATGCGGTGGCGAAGCTTGCCGCCGCCCTCGACGAGAGCAGCGTCTACGGCATCGAAACCAATCTCGATTATCTGCGCCAGCTCGTGCGTTCGTGGACTTTCCTCGACGGCTCGATGCGGACCTCGACGCTGGCGAGCTTTGCGTTCCAGCCCGCCACCATCGATGTCGTTTCGCCAGGTGCGCAATCGAGCATTCAGGACTATCCGGGCCGGGTCGGCTTCTGGGATGTCGGTGTGCCGCCGTCCGGGCCTATGGATTTTCTTTCTTTCCGCCTCGCCAATCGGCTTGTCGGCAATGCCGACGGTGCGCCGGCGCTTGAAATGACCCTGAACGGTCCGACCCTGCATTTCCGCACCGACGCCGTCATCGCGCTGACAGGCGCGGCGATGGTGGCCAGGATCGGCGGAGAGACGCTGCCGCACTGGAAGGCCGTCGAGGTGAAGCGCGGCCAGACGCTCGCCATCGGCGATGTCGACGGCGAGGGGCAGCGCGGCTATCTCGCCATCCGCCACGGCTTCGATACGCCGGAATATCTCGGCTCGCGGTCGACCTTCACGCTCGGCCGCTTCGGCGGCCATGCCACCGGCGCGCTGAAAACAGGCGATGTACTGCGCGTGCATCGTTCGGGCGCCGTCGCGCCCGCGCGCGTCGAGGCGCTGCCCGAACGTGACCGGCCGCCGCTGGCGCATGAATGGGAGATCGCCGCGCTCTATGGACCGCATGGCGCGCCCGACTATTTCCAGGACGAGGATATCGAGGCGCTTTTCAGCGCCACCTATGAAGTCCACTACAATTCGGCGCGTACCGGCGTCAGGCTCATCGGGCCGAAGCCCAAATGGGCGCGCAAGGACGGCGGCGAGGCGGGCCTTCACCCCTCGAACATCCACGACAACGCCTATGCGGTCGGCACCATCGATTTTACCGGCGACATGCCGATTATCCTCGGACCGGACGGGCCGAGCCTTGGCGGCTTCGTTTGCCCGGCGACGCTGGCCAAAGCCGAACTCTGGAAGATCGGGCAGATGAAACCCGGCGATAAAGTGCGGTTCCGCCGCATCGGCGACGAGGAAGCGGAGACGCTGCGCCGCGATGTCGAAAGCTGGGTCACGACGCTGAAGCGGCCGCATCTGGCGGCGCGCGTGCCGCTGACCGCGGCGAGCGCCGAGGCGATTATCGGCCGGTTCGACGATCTCGATGTCGCCGTCACCTACCGGCGGGCAGGCGACGATTATCTGCTCATCGAATATGGCCCGATGGTGCTCGACTTCACCCTGCGCTTCCGGGCACATGCGATGATGGTCGCCCTGCAGGAGCGGCGCGTGCGCGGCATTGTCGAGATGACGCCCGGCATCCGGTCCCTGCAAATCCATTTCGACCCGGACAAGCTCTCCATGCGGAGGCTGCTCTCCATCGTGGAGGAAACGGAGCGTGCCTTGCCCGCGACCTCCGACATCGAGGTGCCGAGCCGCATCGTTCGTTTGCCGCTCTCATGGGACGACGAGGCGGCGCGCGAGGCGGTGCGCAAGTATCACACGCTGGTCAATCCGAAAGCGCCGTGGTGCCCGTCCAACATCGAATTCATCCGCCGCATCAATGGCCTCAACAGCATCGACGATGTGCGCCGCATCGTCTTCGAAGCCGACTACATGGTGCTCGGTCTTGGCGATGTCTATCTCGGCGCGCCGGTGGCGACGCCGCTCGATCCGCGCCACCGGCTCGTCACCACGAAATATAATCCGGCGCGTACGTGGACGCCGGAAAACGCCGTCGGCATCGGCGGCGCCTATATGTGCGTCTACGGCATGGAGGGTCCCGGCGGCTATCAGCTCGTCGGCAGGACGGTCCAGATGTGGAATACCTGGCGACGGACGAAAAACTTCGAGGCTGGATCGCCCTGGCTTCTGCGCTTCTTCGACCGTATCCGCTTTTATCCCGTTTCGGCGGAGGAACTGCTTGATGCGCGTGCGTCGTTCCTGCACGGGCAATATGACGTCGATATCTCGCCGTCGACATTCCGTCTGAGCGATTATCTCTCGTTCCTCAATGCCAATGCACCCGGCATCGATGCCTTTCGCCGGACACAGCGGCGGGCCTTCGAGGAGGAACGCCAACGCTGGGAAGAGCAGGGGCTCACCGTCGCCTCGGCCGAAGCCGACGTGCCGCCCGCGCCGACGATCGGCGACATGCCGGCGGGGGCCCGCCTCGTCGAGGCCAGTGTTCCCGGCAATGTCTGGTCGATCAGCGTTTCGGCAGGCGACGAGGTGGAGCAGGATCAGGCGCTGGTTATCCTGGAGTCGATGAAAATGGAAATCGAAATGAAGGCGCCGATGCGCGCGCGGGTTCATGAGATCCATTGCACGCCCGGCAATATGGTGCAGGCCGGGCAGGCGCTCGTCACGCTTCTGCCGCTGGAGGCCGTGTCATGAACAGGTTGTCTTTTTCGTTTTCCTCGCTGCGCGCTGCCTATGCAAGCGGCGTCCGGGTCGAAGATGTGATGTCGGAAGCCCTTCAGCGCATCGCAGCTTATGACGATCCGGCGGTCTGGATCGCGCGGGCCGCAATCGACGATGTGATGAAACGCGCCCGCGAGCTTGACGCTCTGCCGCGCGACGAGCGCGTGCGCCTGCCGTTGTTCGGCATGCCGTTCGCAATCAAGGACAACATAGATTGCGCCGGCTTTCCGACAACAGCGGGTTGCCCCGCCTTCTCGTTCGTGCCGAAAGAGAGCGCGTCCGTCGTCAAACGCCTCGTCGAGGCAGGCGCGATCCCGATGGGCAAGACCAATCTCGATCAGTTCGCCACCGGCCTTGTGGGCACGCGCTCGCCTTACGGTGCGCCGCGTTCGGTCTTCAACGCCGATTATATTTCCGGCGGATCGAGTTCGGGATCGGCGGTCGCGGTCGCGGCGGGGCTCGTCTCCTTCGCGCTCGGCACGGACACGGCGGGCTCGGGCCGCGTGCCCGCCGCCTTCAATAATATCGTCGGTCTCAAGCCGACACGCGGGCTTCTCTCGATGCGCGGCGTGTTGCCTGCTTGCCGTTCGCTCGATTGCGTCTCTATCTTCGCACTGACATCCAATGATGCAGCGGAGGTTTTCCACCAGGCGGCGGTTTTCGACGCCGACGACGCCTATGCCCGGGCACGAATGCCGGACGGGCCGTTGATCGCGGGCGCGCCTTTCGTTTTCGCCGTGCCGCGCGCCGCCGATCTGGCGTTTTTCGGCGACAGCGAGGCGGAGCGCCTTTTCGGCAAGGCGGTGAAGCGGCTGGAAAGCATGGGCGGCCGCGCCCGCATGATCGATTTCGCGCCCTTCCGCGAAACGGCGGCCCTGCTTTATGAGGGGCCGTGGGTGGCCGAGCGCATGGCGGCGGTCGGGCGCTTCATCGAGGGACATCCGAGCGATGTCGATCCGGTGGTGCGCGAGATCATCCTGGGCGGCAAGACACGGACGGCCGTCGAGGTCTTCGAGGCGATGGACCGTCTGCAAGTGCTGACGCGCAAAGTCCGCGCCATCTTCGCGTCCATCGATCTTCTCGTTGTGCCGACCGCGCCCGGCATCTACAAGGTCGCCGAGATCGCGGCCGAGCCGGTGAAGCTCAATTCGCGTCTCGGCACCTATACGAATTTCATGAACCTGCTCGATCTCGCCGGCCTCGCGATCCCCGCCGGCGTCGGCGCACAGGGGCTTCCTTTCGGCATCACGCTGGCCGCGACCGCTTTCTCCGAGGCCCGCCTTGTCGAGGTGGCGCAGCGTTTCGAGACCGCGCTCGGCATCGCGCCGGGCATGCCCGAACCGGCGGCTGCCGCGCGTGACGAGGGCTTCATCGAGCTTGCGGTCGTCGGCGCGCATATGTCCGGACTGCCGCTCAACCATGAACTGACCACGCGGGGCGGCATGTTCGTCGAGCGCACCAGGACTGCTTCGGCCTACAAACTCTCCGCGCTTGCGGGCGGGCCGCCTTTCCGGCCTGGCCTCGTCAAGACCGAGGCGGGTGCTGCCATCGAGATCGAGGTCTGGCGGCTGCCGAGGGTCGAGGCGGGCGGGTTCCTTGCCGGTGTGCCGCAGCCTTTGTGCATCGGCACGCTGGATATTGCCAATGGCCGCAAGGTGAAAGGCTTTCTCTGCGAGGCGAGCGGCCTTTCGGGCGCGCAGGACATCACCCATTTCGGCGGCTGGCGGGCCTATATGGCGCAGAAGGCCAAGGATATATCGGTGTCCGCCGCTTCGGACTGACGAGCTACGCATTTACCTAGCGATGGTCTTGCGATTTCCGCTTGCGTCGCGGAGGTCGGCTCGCCCATTCTGCGCCCAATAAAAATAGTGTTTCAGGGAGCGCTCGGAAAACGATGTCCAATACCCAGTCTTCGACCTTACCGAAATGGCCGGCCATGACCATTGCCGAGGCGAACGCCTTTCTGACCGCGCCGGGCGCGCCTTTCGAAATGGAAGAGAAGGTCATTCGCGGCGTCAAGATGCGGGTCTGGAAGAATGCGCCGCCGACGCTGCGGGATGCATTGGTTATCGGCCGCGCGCATGGCGACAGGACGTTTCTGGTCTACGAGGACGACCGGGCGACCTTCGAGACTTTCGCCCGCGCTACCGTCGTTTTTGCCCATGAACTCATCAAGCAGGGCGTGAAGAAGGGCGACCGTGTCGCCATCATCATGCGCAACCTGCCGGAATGGCCGGTCGCCTTTTACGGCGCCGCCATCGCGGGCGCCGTCGTCACGCCGCTCAACGCCTGGTGGACGGGGCCGGAACTTGAATACGGCCTGACGGATTCGGGCGCCAAGATTGTCGTCGTCGATACCGAGCGTCTGGAACGCATCAACGAGCATCTGAAGAATTGCCCCGATCTGAAGCGCGTCTATGTCACGCGTGAAAGCGAGGAAGTCGCAGATCCGGAAATCGTCAAGCTTGAAAGCGTGCTCGGCGCGGTCAACGACTGGGGCAAGCTGCCGGTCCTCGATCTGCCCGACGTGCCGCTCGACCCGGAAGACGATGCAACGATCTTCTATACCTCCGGTACCACCGGCAAGCCGAAAGGCGCGCTCGGCACGCATCGCAATATGCTGTCGAACATCATGGCGGCGGGCTTTTCCGGCGCGCGGACCTATCTGCGGCGCGGCGAGATGCCGCCGATGCCAGATCCGAAGGCGCCCCAGAAGGGCATGCTCCTGTCGGTTCCATTCTTTCATGTGACTGGCTGCCACGCGCTCATGTCGCCGTCGTTCTTTGCCGGCGCGAAAATCGTGATGACGCGCAAGTGGGATGCGGAGCTTGCCATGCAGCTCATCGAGCGCGAGCGGCTGACGGGAGCGGGCGGCGTGCCGACCATTGCCTGGCAGCTCATCGAACATCCCAACCGCTCGAAATACGATCTTTCCACGCTTGAAAGCGTCGGCTATGGCGGCGCACCGTCAGCGCCGGAACTCGTGCGCAAGATTCGCGAGGCCTTTCCGAAGTCGCTTCCCGGCAACGGCTGGGGCATGACCGAAACGTCGGCCACCTTCACCCATCATCAGGGCGAGGATTATGAGAACCGACCTTCGAGCTGCGGTCCGGCTATTCCCGTCTGCGAATTGAAAGTCGTCGGGCCCAATGGCGAGACGCTCGCTCCCGGCGAAGTCGGCGAGCTGTGGGGCAAGGGTCCGAACGTCGTCAAAGGTTACTGGAACAAGCCGGAAGCGACGGCGCAGACCTTCGTCGACGGTTGGGTGAAGACGGGCGATCTGGCGCGTCTCGACGAAGAAGGTTTCTGCTACATCATCGACCGGGCCAAGGACATGCTGATCCGTGGCGGCGAGAATATCTACTGCGTCGAGATCGAGAATGTTCTCTACGAGCATCCCGCGGTGATGGATGCGGCGATCGTCGCCGTGCCGCACCGGACGCTTGGCGAGGAGCCGGGCGCGGTCGTGCATCTGAAGCCCGGCGTGACAGCGACAGAGGAAGAGCTTCGCCATCTCGTTGCGTCGAAGCTCGCTGCTTTCAAGGTGCCGGTGAAAGTCGTCTTCTGGCCGGAAACCTTGCCGCGCAACGCCAACGGCAAGATCCTCAAGACAGAACTCAAGAAGATTTTCGCCGAAGTTCCGGCTTGACGCTCAGCCTCTGAGCGGATCGAAGCTATCGGCCCGGGCCATTCTCCAGCTGTCGGCGTAGAAGGGGCTTGGCTCCTCGCCGCCGAGGAGATCGCCCGGGCCGACGAAGTAGTGTATCTGCGAGAAGAGCTTCACCTCCGTCGAGCTGACGCGCCGCACCAGATGATGCGGCGCCAGCTGATCGGGGTGTTCGAGGCCGGCCGCCGCCAGCATCTGGGCCAGCGCCTTCATCGTGTTACGGTGGAAGTTCGCCACACGTTGGGCTTTGTCCGGCACGTCGAGGGCGCGCTGGCGCAGCGGGTCTTGCGTCGCCACGCCTGTCGGACATTTGTTGGTGTGGCAGTTGCGCGACTGGATGCAGCCGATGGCGAACATGAAGCCGCGGGCCGCGTTCACCCAGTCGGCACCCATAGCGAGAATGCTCGCGATGTCGAAAGCGCTGATGATCTTGCCGCTGGCGCCGATCCTGATCTTGTCGCGCAAGTTGGCGCCGACCAGCGTGTTGCGGACAAACAGAAGCCCCTCGCGCAGCGGCATACCGAGATGGTCGGAGAATTCGACCGGCGCCGCGCCCGTCCCGCCTTCGCCGCCATCGACAACGATGAAGTCGGGCAGGATGCCGGTTTCGAGCATTGCCTTGACGAGCCCCATGAACTCCCACGGATGTCCGATGCAGAGCTTGAAGCCGACCGGCTTGCCGCCGGACAGCTCCCGCAACATGGCGATGAAGCGCATCATCTCGACCGGCGTGCCGAAGGCGCTGTGGCGGGCCGGCGAGACGCATTCCTCGCCTTCCGGAACGCCGCGCGCATGGGCAATCTCGGCCGTCACCTTCGCGCCCGGCAAGATGCCGCCGTGTCCGGGCTTGGCGCCCTGACTTAGTTTGATCTCGATCATTTTCACCTGATCGCTTGCCGCATTTGCAGCGAAGCGGTCGGGGTCGAATTTGCCCTCGGCCGTCCGGCAGCCGAAATAGCCGCTGCCGATTTCCCAGATGAGATCGCCGCCGAATTCCCGGTGATGCGTGCAGATGCCGCCCTCGCCGGTGTCTTGCGCGAAGTCGCCAATTTTTGCGCCCTTGTTCAGGGCGCGGATGGCGGCGGCGCTCAGCGAGCCGAAGCTCATGGCCGAGATGTTGAAGACGGAGGTCGCATAAGGCTTCGTGCATTGGCCGTTGCCGACTTCGACACGGAAGTTGGCGGAGGCCGCCGGTACGGGCCGGGTCGAATGGCCAATGAATTCATAGCCGTCGCGATAAACGTCCATCAGCGTGCCGAAGGGCATTTCGCCGCCTTCGTTCTTCGCGCGCTGATATACAAGCGATCGCTGGGCGCGGGAGAAGGGCAGCCGGTCGTCGTCTGCTTCGAGCAGATACTGGCGGATTTCCGGCCGGATCGCTTCGACCAGGTAGCGGACATGGCCGAGGATCGGGTAATTGCGCAAGACAGCATGTTGGCTCTGGGCGATGTCGGCAATCCCGACGACGCTCAGGACGACGCTTGCCAGCGCCACAGGCCAGAGCCACTCCCAATGTCCCATGAGAGCGAGCGAGAGTATGGCGACGAGAAGGCAACCGGCAAAGGTCGCGTAGCGATTGAGCAGGGATAGAGACATCAAGGCGCGGCCTCCCGGCATCGGACTGAGATGCTGCCGCGCACGGCCCCCCGTTTGCGCGACTCGGTCGCAAGACAGTAAGGGGAGAGCCGCTTTTTCGCCAGTCTTGTTAACCCTGTCCGGCGCTGGATGGGCCGATGCCGGCACCAAGGCGGCGTCTCGGCGTCGCTTTCATCCATGTTTCAAGTCGATTTTCCAGCAACGCAGATGCGTGCGGGCGCCTCGATGCAACGGTGATGCTGACACCTCGTCATTAACTTATTTGCTGCCGACAAATTGTGCATACAGCGTGCTGACTAAAATGTTCCGTTCAGGGAAATATCATTTCCGGTGACTCTTCTCCGCGCCCCGCTTCTCCGATATGGACGTACATTGGCTTGCGCCGCGCGAGTTGTTGGATGTAGCGTCAAGGGAGGGTGGATTTTTGCGCGTGTTGCACATGCGCTTTTTTAAACGGGCAGTAAGCGAGGGGAATACGAAGATGAGCAGCGATCCTGTCGAGTCATTTCCGGGAGCGTCGTCTTCCGGCTCTTTCAAGGATGCGCCCAAGCGCATGCAGGTTGCTTCGGTGCGCGTGATGCGCGCCGGCAGCGAAGACATCGTGGTCGGCGAGAACAGTTCGCTCGAAGGGACATTCGAGACGCAGGGCTCGATGTTCGTTGATGGCAGCATGACCAAGGCGGATCTCAAGACGTCGCTGCTTTCGATCGGCACCTCGGGTTCGGTTGAAGGCAGTGCCACAGTCTCGCGCGCCGAGATCGCGGGTTCCTTCGATGGACGTCTGACGGTGACGGGGGAAGTGATCCTGCGCTCGACGAGCCACGTCACTGGCGAGATCCAATGCGGCAAGCTCATCACCCATCGCGGTGCCACAATCCGTGCGCAGGTTTCCGTCGTTGACGATGAGAGCGAAGCCGGCGATGGCGGCGACGAAGCGCGTCCGAGCATTTTCCTGCGCCGCAAGCCTTTCGGCCGCTCCTTCCTCCGTCGGGCGGCGCCTTTCGCTTATGGCATCTTCTTCACGCTCGGCATGATCGGCATCATCTCGCTTCTCATCCGTTCCTGACGCTTCGAGGCACAGGAAAGGCCGGGCTCTGTACCAGCGCCCGGCCTTTTTCGTTTTCTCCGTCCGCGCGGTCCTCGACGGGCTCGAAAAATCGCTCGCCGCCCCCGGATAGACCAGCCGGGCGCCAGGTCGTTTCAAAACGGGTCAGCGCGCATGACTTCGCTGGAAACTTCTGATTTTACTTAGAAAAGCGTTTACGCTGCCTCAATAGTCCGGTCGGTATCCTGCCCCTTGGTGCAAGGGGTATGAAGCATGTACGGTCGGCGGGGTTCCGCAGTTAAGAAGTCCAGTTTGCTTTCCAGGTATTCGACGAACCTCGGAGAGCTGATGTCGCGCAGCCATGCCGAACATGCGCTCAAGGCGGCCAAGATCGAATCCGATATGGCCAACCGGACGAAGTCGGAATTCCTCGCCAATATGAGTCACGAGCTGCGCACGCCGCTCAACGCCATTATCGGCTTTGCGGACCTGTTGCGCCATTTCGCGGGCGAAGGCCGCGACATCGAGAAGAGCAGCGAATACGCCGCGCATATCGCGGGCGCCGGTCGGCACCTCCTGAATATCATTTCCGACATTCTCGACATTTCGAAGATCGAGAGCGGAACCTTTTCGCTCAATCTCGAAGAACACAGCCTGCGCGAACTGATCGATTCCAGCCTCATTCTGGTGCGCGACCGTGCCCGCGCGAAAAATCAGATGCTGGAATTCAAGGCCGCAGCCGATCTGCCGGTGCTGCTCGTCGATGGCTCGCGCATCAAACAGATTCTGATCAACCTTCTCTCGAATGCGCACAAGTTCACGCCCGAAGGCGGCCGCATCATCGTCGTTGCGCAGCGCAGCGCCGACGGCGGCGCGACTGTCGCCATCGCGGATAACGGCATCGGCATGACGCAGGAACAGGTTGCCGTCGCATTGACGCCCTTTGGCCAGGTGCAGTCGAGCTATTCGCGTTCGCATGAAGGAACGGGCCTCGGTCTTCCCATCGCGGCTGCGCTGGTGCGCCAGCATGGCGGCGACTTTCACGTGTCGAGCCAACCTGGCGCCGGCACCACCGTCGTCGTCACCCTCAGACCGCCGCCCGCGCCTCAACGCGCCATCGCGAGCGTGCGTCCCCCGCATGCCATCAAAAGCACTCCGCAACCAGGCCAGATCAAATGACCCAGAATGCCATTCCTTCGACGTCCGCTCCGGCCGCGCTCGCCGAACGCCGTGGCCAGCCCCTCACCGCGCCGCAGCGGATAGGGCATATCGTGTCGGTTTCGGGAGCGCAGGCGATCGCCGTTCTCGACCGGCCGGTGGGCGACATCAAATCGGCGCGCGATCCGCGCATCCAGATCGGTGCGCTGATGAAGATCACGACGCCGAGTTCTTCGGTCGTCGGCCTCATCTGCGCGGTCAGCTCGCCGACGCCCACAATGGACACGGGGGCGCCGGAGGTCGGTCTCATCGAAATCAATCTGGCGGGTGAACTTGTTGTCGATCCCGCGACGAAGCGTCTGGCCTTCCGCCGCGGCGTCGCCTGCCTGCCCAGTCTCGGCGATCCGGTTCTTTTTGCCGATCGCCACGATCTTACGCGCGTTTATGCGCAGCCCAACGTCGCCAGCATCAAGGTCGGCTCGCTCTATCAGGATGTCGCGGTGCCGGCGCGCCTCCTCATCGACGATCTTCTCGCCAAACATTTCATCGTCGTCGGCACGACGGGGTGCGGAAAATCCTCGGCCCTCACCTGCATCCTGCAGCGCGTGCTTGCCGGGCATCAGCACGCGCATATCGTCGTTCTGGACGTTCACAACGAGTATCCGGCGGCATTCGGCGATCAGGCCGAGCTCATTGACCCGAGCAATCTCAACCTGCCGATCTGGCTGCTCAATTTTCAGGAGCTCACCGAGGCGTTGACGAGTTCGGACGCGCACCGCGACGCCGAGACCGAAATTCTGGGCGACGGGGTCGTCAACGCCAAGCGGCGCTTCCTCGACACCTCGACCGTGCGCAGCACTTCCCTTGCGCGCCGCACATCGGAAAACAGTTCCGTGACGGTCGATACGCCGACGCCTTACCGGCTCTCCGATGTCGTCGCCTATATCGACGAGCAGCTCGGCAAGCTGGAGCGCACGCAGTCGACGGTCCCTTATCGCCGTCTCAAGGCGCGCATCGAAACGCTGGTCAGCGATCAGCGCTACAGCTTCATGTTCGGCAGCCTGACCATCCAGGACACGATGACGGAGACGCTCGGCCGTCTCTTCCGTGTCCCGAGCGAAGGCCGCCCGATCACCGTCATCAATCTTTCGACGGTGCCGCCTGAAATTCTCGACGTCGTGATCTCGGTGATCTCCCGCCTTGCGTTCGACCTCGCGGTCTGGAGCAAAGGCGGTTTGCCGATGCTTCTGGTTTGCGAGGAAGCACATCGCTATGCGCCGGCCGGTCCCGAAGACAGGTTCGCCCCGACGCGCCAGGCTTTGTCGCGCATCGCCAAGGAGGGCCGCAAGTACGGCATCTCGCTGGCGCTTGTCACGCAGCGGCCCTCCGAGCTCGACCCCACGGTTCTGTCACAATGCTCGACCGCCATCGCCATGCGTCTTTCGACCGAGAAGGATCAGGCGGTGATGCGGGCGAACACGCATGACGGTGCGCTCGATCTGCTCGACTTCCTGCCGCTCCTGGGCGACCGCGAGGCGATCGCCTTCGGGCAGGGCGTGGCGATGCCGATGCGCATCCGCTTCGACGATCTCGGTCCGCAGCAGGGCACACCCGAAAATCGCACCATCGGCTTTTCCGAGCATTGGAAGCTGCCGAACATGGACCGCGAGCAGCTTGAGGCGATCATCGCCCGTTGGCGTCTCAGCGGCCGCGAGCGCGGTTGAGCCGGATTTACGGCCGAACGACCGGATGCCCTTCGGCCACGGCTGTCAACTGGCGAAGCGCGGCGAAGTGCGCCTCGCGCACCGGCGGATTGAAGAGCGACCAGGGTTCGGC
>DASVNC010000156.1:0-2319 GCA_036384055.1 Parvibaculum sp. | reverse complement strand
ATGAGAACGCCTGCATGGGCCGCCCGCCCGATGCCGACCATGATCGACATCGGCGTGGCGAGCCCGAGCGCGCAAGGACAGGCGATAATGAGAACGGCCACCGCCGCGACAAGGCCGAAGGCGAAGCGCGGCTCGGGTCCGAACGTCGCCCAGGCGGCGAAGGCGACAAGCGCGACGCCGATCACCGCCGGAACGAACCATCCGGCCACCCGATCGGCCAGCCTCTGGATCGGCGCCTGGCTGCGCTGCGCCTCGGCAACCATCTGCACGATGCGGGCGAGCATTGTATCGGCGCCCACCTTCTCGGCCCGCATGACGAAGCCGCCGGAGCGATTGAGCGTCGCTGCGATGACGCCGTCGCCTGGCTCTTTGGTGACCGGCATGGCTTCGCCCGTCACCATAGATTCGTCGATCTGCACCCGGCCTTCGGTGACCACACCATCGACCGGCACTTTCTCGCCGGGTCGGACGCGCAAGATGTCACCGACCGCAACGGCGTCGAGCGGCACTTCTTCGTCGTCGCCGCCCGCGCGAATACGCCGCGCCGTCTTCGGCGCGAGGTTGAGCAGGGCGCGGATGGCGCCGCTGGTGCGCTCGCGGGCGCGCAGTTCCAACACCTGCCCGACAAGCACGAGAACAGTGATGACGGAGGCCGCTTCGAAATAGACGGCGACGGAGCCGTCATGGCCGCGGAAGGCGGGCGGGAAAAGACCGGGCGCTACCGTCGCGACGACGCTTGTCGCCCATGCGACACCGGTGCCGAGCGCGATCAGCGTGAACATGTTGAGATTGCGCGTGACGAGCGAGCGCCAGCCGCGCGCGAAGAAAGGCGCACCGGCCCACAGGACGACAGGCGTCGCCAGCACAAGCTCGATCCAGTTGACCAGCGATTGCCCGATCTGCATGGAAAGACCGGTGAGATGCCCGCCCATGTCGAGCACGACAACGGGAAGCGCCAGCGCCAGACCGACAACGAACCGCCGCTGCATGTCGATGAGCTCGTGGTTCGGACCCGCCTCCGCCGTCGCGACCACGGGCTCGAGCGCCATGCCGCAAATGGGGCAGGCGCCGGGACCGGCCTGCCGGATTTCCGGGTGCATCGGGCATGTATAGATCGTGCCGGACGGCGCGGGTGCAGCGGGCTTTGCCGGCGTCAGATATTTCGCCGGATCGGCATCGAACTTCGTCTTGCAGCCGGCCGAGCAGAAATAATAGGCGATGCCCGCATGCTCGCTGCGATGCCTGGCCGTCGCCGGATCGACGTTCATGCCGCAGACAGGGTCTTTCACCGTCGGCGGTTGATGATGGTCATGCGCGCCGGCATGGCCGCCACAACAATCGCTATTGGGTTCCGTCGTCATGAATTTCTTTCCGGCTTCGTCTTCTGCGTCCTATATGGGGCTTCCAGCCGCTGGAAGGTCAAGGGCGCGGGGCGCTCCATCTTCTTGGTCATTTAGTCATAGCCGCTGTAGGCTTCGCCGAAATGGACCGGTGCAAAGCCGGGCCGGGCTCGAATGCGGGGGAGACGAGATGCAGGGACCGAAGGACGCCACGGATGCGACGCGCCGGGCGCACAAGAAGCTCGAAGCGGCATTGCCCAGGGCCTCGTCCGACGACTTCGACAATTCAAAGCGCGGCTTCATCGCAACGATCCCGAATGCGAAGATCCTCAACGCTGCCGGCAACGCCGTCTGGGACATGGGCACCTTCGCTTTTTCGGCGGAAGGCAGCGAAGCGCCGGACACCGTCAATCCGAGCCTCTGGCGGCAGTCGCAGCTGAACGCGATCCACGGCCTCTTCAAGGTGACGGATCGCATCTATCAGGTGCGCAACTTCGATCTCTCCAACATCACCTTTATTGAAGGCGACACCGGATACATCGTCGTCGATCCGCTGATCTCGTCGGAGACGGCGCGTGCTTCGCTTGAACTGATGCGCAAGCACCGCGGCGACAAGCCTGTTACCGGCGTCATCTACACGCACTCCCATGTCGACCACTACGGCGGCATCAAGGGGGTGCTGGCGGATGAGGATATTTCCAGCGGCAAGGTGCGCATCCTCGCCCCCGAAGGTTTCCTCGAACACGCGGTGAGCGAGAACGTGCTGGCGGGCAACGCGATGGGCCGCCGCGCGACCTATATGTACGGCGCCCTTCTGCCGCGCGGTCCCAAAGGCCACGTCGATGCCGGGCTCGGCAAGACCGTGTCGCTCGGCGAGGTGAGCCTTGTGCCGCCGAACGAGATCGTCAGCACGACGGGAACGAAGCTCACCGTCGACGGCGTCGATATTGTCTTCCAGATGACGCCCGACACCGAGGCG
>DASVNC010000155.1:0-3607 GCA_036384055.1 Parvibaculum sp. | reverse complement strand
CGGCGATGCAAGCACCCCGAGGTTTGACGCTCAACCGGCGTCCGGCATGGAAAAGGCGCCGGTACGCCATCCCTATCCGTCGGCCTATTCGTCGGCGCCCGGCCTTGCTCCACGCAGGCGCTTGACGCCGCCGCGTTTTGTCTTGCTTTCGAGGCGGCGCTTTTTCACGGCTTTGGAGACCTTCGTCGGCACGCGGAATTTCGGCTGGTGCGCCGCCTCCGCGATCAAGGCGACCAGACGATCAACCGCGTCCTTGCGATTTGCCTCCTGCGTGCGGAAACGACTGGCGGTGATGACGATGACGCCCTCCTTGGTCAGCCGCGCGCCCGCGAGTTTTTCCAGGCGCTGCTTCACACGGAGGGAGAGCGCGGGCGAATTTCGCGCGTCAAAACGAAGCTGGGCGGCGGTCGATACCTTGTTGACGTTCTGCCCGCCGGGGCCGCCGGCACGAATGAACGTCACGGCGACCTCGTCGTCCCGGATGGCGATGGTTGGCGTAATGACGATCATGAGCCCAGTTTATCCCGAATTGGCGCAGACGGTTCCACTTCATTTGACATGGCCCTTCCCCGCTCCCACACTTGCGCCGTTGTCGCTGAGCCATATGAGTCGCCGGCGAAATTCCTCACGGATCCCTCGCCGCGCCATATCGCGTCTGGCATTCGGCCATGCTCAGTGTCGGGAGAGTTTGCACAGCCAACTCGAAGGGGAGCATTTCATGTCCGTGTCCGATCAGCCGAAAATGGCGTCGCTTGTCGAGCGCGCCAAGAGCATCATTCTGACGCCCGATGCGGAATGGGCGAAGATCGACGGTGAGACAACGTCGATCCAGAAGCTTTATGCGGAATATGTGGCGATCCTTGCCGCCATTCCCGCCGTTTGCGGCGCGGTGGGCGGGCTGATGTTCGGCTATGGCGCGATGGGCTTCCACGTCCGGCCGTCGCTCGGCGGCGCCATATCCGGCGCGATCGCCAACTATGTGCTGGCGCTGGTCGCCGTCTTCGTGCTGGCGCTCGTCATCGAAAATCTGGCGCCGACTTTCGGCGGCACCAAGGACCGCATGCAGGCGTTCAAGGTCGCGGCCTATTCGGGCACGGCGGGCTGGCTGGCCGGCGTGTTCGCGCTGGTGCCCGCATTCGGCTTTCTTCGTATCCTCGGCCTTTACGGGCTTTACCTGCTTTATCTCGGCCTGCCGAAGCTGATGAAAGCGCCGCAAGAAAAATCGCTTGCCTATACCGCCCTCGTCGTTGTCGCCGCAATTGTGGTGATGGTCGTCTTCGGGTTCATCGCCGCACCCTTCATGCATATGGGGATGGGAAGCGGGATGGGAATGGGAAGCGGGATGATGCAGCCGTCCTGACGACCGGGGCCTATCGCAAACCGGCTACGCGCGCCTTCATCTCGTCCGTTGTCAACACGTCCATGAGCAGCGCCTGCTTGCATTCGTCGATGCAGGCGATGGCGGCGCGAGGCCGTCTGCCATCGATATAGAAATAAATGTTGTACCGCATGTCGTAAATAATGCTGATCGCGTCGAGCTGGAAAATGCGGTCGAAGTGCGGCGGCGGCTCGTCGCCCAGCGCGGCCTTGAGCAGGCCTTTGATGCGCTCGAACTTCTTGCCCTTCACCTCCGCGCCGAGCAGCTCCTTGAAGCGCACGCCGTAACGCGGGTCAAAGTCTTCGCTCCTGGGCACCGGCGTCGCGCCGGGCGGCAGCGCCAGGATCGAGACCGCGTCATTGGTTCCGTGCGAAAGCCAGACCATGCCCTCGACCGGCACAAGCGCCTGTCCGTCGGACGCACATACGAGGACGACCCAGAGATCGAACGGGGCCGGCATGGCGGGCACCGTGCCGGCCCTGGCGTGAGCGCAGGCGAGATCGTCGGCAGTCGGCCCCGGAGCGATGGAGCCCGTCGGATCTTCGGCGTATACGGGCGCCGCGGCGGCAAAACCAAGTGCAAGCGAGAGGAAAAAGGCGGTGAGGCGCATGGTGTGAATCTATTCCATTTCGGAGCGATTCTCGCCGGAAGAACACGCCGTTGCGGCAGAACGACGCCATGCGTGACCGCGGGGTCACGCACTTCGTTATATTCAGTGATTTTCGTGCGATGAAACGTCGTGTCGCGGCACGAAAAAGAAAATGCCCGGATTTGCATCCGGGCATTTCACGTTTCGGTGGCAGCCTTGTCAGGCGGCGGCTTTTTCCGGCGCGAAGCGGCCGTAGAAGGTGTCGCCCTTGTCGGCCATGTCGCGCAGCAGTTTGTTCGGCTTGAAGCGTTCGCCGTATTTTTGCGCGAGCTTGTCGCACGCTTCGACGAAGGTCTTCACGCCGACCATGTCGATCAGCGACAAGGGACCGCCAGCCCAGGGCGCGAAGCCCCAGCCGATGATCGCGCCGACATCGGCATCGCGCACGTCCGTCACCACGCCTTCCTCGAAACAGCGCGCCGCCTCGAGCGCCTGGATATAGAGGAAGCGGTTCTTCAGCTCCGCGACGTCGACGTCGTCGATGTCCTTCGAGGTATGCGCGAGATCGGCAAGTCCGGGCCAGAGCTTCTTCTTGCCGTCTGCTGGATAGTCGTAGAAGCCCTTGCCGGCTTTCTTGCCGACGCGGCCAAGCTCAACGACCATTTTTTCGACCAGCTTGTCTGCCGGACCTTCGACATATTTGTCGCCGAGATCCTTTTTCGTCTGTTGACGCACCTTGTAGGCGAGGTCGAGCGCGACCTCGTCGCTCAAGGCGAGCGGCGCCATAGGCATGCCGGTCATCTTGCCGACATTCTCGATGATGGCGGGCTTGATGCCTTCGGCGAGCATGGCAAGGCCCTCGCCAACGTAGGTGCCGAAGCAGCGTGAGGTGTAGAAGCCGCGACTGTCGTTGACGACGATGGGCGTCTTCCTGATCTGCTTCACATAGTCCATCGCCTTGGCGAGCGTCTCCTGGCTCGTCCGCTTGCCGACGATGATCTCGACAAGCTGCATCTTGTCGACGGGCGAGAAGAAGTGGATGCCAATGAAGTCTTCCGGCTTCTTCGCCGCCTCGGCCAGACCCGTGATCGGCAGGGTCGAGGTGTTCGAGCCGTAGACGCCGCCAGCGGCCAACATGGGTTCTGCCTTCTTCGTCACTTCCGCCTTGATATCGCGGTTCTCGAAGACGGCTTCGATGATGAGGTCGGCGCCCTTCAGATCGTCGTAATTCGTCGTCGGCTTGATGCGGGCGAGAAGCGCGTCGCCCTTCTCTTTCGTCGTCTTGCCCTTTTCAATGCCTTTGGCGATGAGCTTTTCCGAATAGGCTTTGCCCTTTTCGGCATTCGCCTGATCGGTGTCGAGAAGGACAACCTCCATGCCGGCCTGCGCCGAGACATAGGCTATCCCCGCGCCCATCATGCCCGCGCCGAGGATGCCGAGCTTCTTCACCGCGAAGGCAGGCACGTTTTTCGGGCGGCGCGCGCCCTTGCCGAGTTCCTGCATCGAGAGGAAGAGCGAACGGATCATGGCCTTGGAGCGCGGATCCATCAGCAGCTTGGTGAAGTAGCGTGTCTCTATGCGGATGCCCGCCTCCATCGGCACCTGAAGGCCTTCATAGACGCAGGAAAGAATGAATTCCT
>DASVNC010000154.1:0-1783 GCA_036384055.1 Parvibaculum sp. | reverse complement strand
GACGCGGCCCGCCGAACCGGCGCGCGCCAATTCGCTTTTCATCATCGTCAACGCCGCCTGCAAGGATGCCGACTTCGCGCATATCGAGGCGCATCTGCCGGCCGGCACAAAACTCGTGCGGATTGAAGACCGGGCGCTGATTGCGCTGCAAGGCCCGAAAGCGGTCGAAGTCTTCGCGCGGTTTGCGCCGGAGGCGCCCGCGATGGATTTCATGACCGCGCGCGCGATGAGCGTCGCCGGCATTCCCTGCCTCGTCAGCCGCTCGGGCTATACGGGTGAGGACGGCTACGAGATTTCGGTGCCGGATGAGAAATCCGTCGAACTGACGAAGAAGCTGCTGGCCGAACCGGAAGTGAAACCCATCGGCCTCGGCGCGCGCGATTCGCTGCGCCTCGAAGCAGGCCTCTGCCTCTACGGCCACGACATCGACGAAACGACGACGCCCATCGAGGCCGCTCTCGGCTGGACCATCGGCAAGCGGCGCCGCGCCGAAGCGAATTTCCCCGGCGCCAAACCGATCCTCGGGCACATCGCCAGCGGCGTGGCGCGCAAGCGCGTCGGCATCCTGCCGGAGGGCAAGGCGCCCGCCCGCGACGGCACGGAAATCTTCGACGGCGAGGGCCACAAGATCGGCGGCATCACCAGCGGGAGCTATGGCCCCACCGTCGGCGGCCCGATTGCGATGGGCTATGTCGAAATCGATCACGCCAAGGTCGGCACGAGCGTCGAACTGATGGTCAGAGGCAAGGGCAGGCCCGCGAAAGTCGTGGCGCTGCCTTTCGTCGAAAAGCGTTTTCACCGGACAGAGAAGAAATAGGCGAGGCTGGACAAAAATGAGCGAGATCCGTTTTACCGATCAGCATGAATGGGTGCGCGTCGACGGCGACGTGGCGACCATCGGCATTACCGATTACGCCCAGGAGCAGTTGGGCGACGTCGTCTATGTCGAATTGCCGGAAGTCGGCAAGTCGGTCGCGGCCGGCGACGAAGCGGCCGTCGTCGAAAGCGTCAAGGCGGCGAGCGAAGTTTACGCGCCCGTCTCCGGCGAAGTGGTCGAGGTCAATGCCGAACTCGAAGGCCAGCCCGGCGGCGTCAACGAAGACGCGATGGGCAAGGGCTGGTTCGTCAAGGTGAAGCTCGCCGACAAATCCGAATTCGCCAAGCTGATGGACGAAGAGGCCTACAAGAGCTTCGTCGACGGATTGGCCTAAAAGCCCTGTCCCCTTGGGGGAGGGCTATCGAATTGAACTTCGGTTTCAAACTGAAAGCTGACGCCATGCGCTACCTGCCACTGACAGACAACGACCGCCGGGAGATGCTCGGCGTCATCGGCGTGAAATCGGTCGATGATCTCTTCCGCGACGTGCCCGAGCGCGCCCGGCGCAAGGGGCTCGTCGATCTCCCCAAGCGCATGGGCGAACTCGATGTCGAGCGCGCGCTGGGGAAAATGGCGGGCAAGAACGTCGCCGCGGGTTCCGTGCCCTTTTTTGTCGGCGCGGGCGCCTATCGCCATCATGTGCCCGCGACCGTCGATCACCTGATCCAGCGCTCGGAGTTCCTGACTTCCTACACGCCCTATCAGCCGGAAATCACGCAAGGCACGCTGCAATATCTTTTCGAGTTCCAGACCCAGGTGGCGATGCTGACCGGCATGGATGTGGCGAACGCCTCCATGTATGACGGCTCGACCGCCTGCGCTGAAGCGGTGCTGATGGCGCATCGCGTCACGAAGCGGAAGAAGGCGGTGCTGTCGGGCACGCTGCACCCGCATTACCGCGCCGTC
>DASVNC010000153.1:0-7730 GCA_036384055.1 Parvibaculum sp. | reverse complement strand
ACGTTTCCCGCCCTGTTCTAGTTGCTGAGCATATCGATGACCTGCGGCGATCTGGGGTCGATGCCGGAAAGCGCCGCGCGGCGCCCGGCCTTGTCAAAACCGTCCATGATGCGCTGAAAGCGCTGCTCCACCGCCGGTCGCATGTCGGGATGCGTGAAGATGTAAAGATCGTTGTCGCGCACGGCCTCGAAGACGCAAGCGCCGACGACGTCCGGATCGATGCCGGCCTGCACCAGCTTCTGCGCGGCGGAAGGCTCGGCGCTCACATCCTCTTCCGCCCTGCCGAACTTGTCCTGCCGCGTGCGTGAACTCTCGAAAATGCGCGTCCTGACGAAGCCCGGACACAGCACCGACACACCGATGTTTTCCGGCGCAAGCTGCCCCGCCCAGCCTTCCGACATGGCGACGACCGCGAATTTCGTCGCGCAATAGGGTTCCATGCCGGGCGGCGAAATCATTCCGGCCATCGACGCCGTATTGACGAAGTGCCCGCCCTCGCCGTGCGAACGAATGAGCGGAAGAAAGGCTTCCGTGCCATAGATCACACCCATCAGATTGACCGCGATCGTCCAGTCCCAATCGCCGGGCTTCAGCGTGCCCACCGGACCGCCGCCGCCGACGCCTGCATTGTTGCAGACGACATGCACCTTGCCGAAAGCCTCGATGGTGGCTTTGGCCGCGTCCTCAATCGATCCGCGCTCGGCAACGTCGCAATGCACGCCTTCGACGCGCACCTGGCGTTGGCGGAGATCCTCGACCGCCTTTTCCAGCGGCTCGCGCTCGATGTCGGCCAGCATGACGTTCATGCCCGCCGCGCCGAACGCCTTGGCCATAGCAAAGCCAATCCCGCTCGCGCCGCCCGTGATAAAAGCGGTCTTTCCCTGAAATTCCTGCATCATGCTGCCCTTGCGCGGTCGTCGAGTGATTCGAAGACGGAAATAAGATATGCGCCATGAGGCGCCGATTTGAGGCGTGCGCGGATCGCCTCATGGGACTGTTCCCGCGCGAGTTCGGCCTGCGTCACCGCATGCCAATGCACCATGCCTTCCCAGATCGGATCGATCATGTCCTTGCCGGCGACGGTGCCGCCATCGACTGTCTTGAACGTGAAGCTGCGCATCTCCGAAACCGTCGTCTGCAGATAGGCGACGTGGATTGCCTCGTCGGTGCGGATGCGTTCGATGATCGTCGCGGCAAGCTCGGCGTCCGGACGGCGGTCTGTGAATGTCGCCGGATCGCGCATCAGGGCGCAATTGAAGCTGAAGCCCGATTCGGCGCGAACCTCGATCATCAGCACGTTCATGAGGAGCAGGATGATCTGCTCGAATCCGGCCGGAAGCTGCGGCATCAGCCGGCCCTGATCCGGACGGCCGATATTTTCCGGCACGGGCGGAATGGGATAGCGCCCCTTGCCGAAAACGAGATCGCGCGCCGCATACCACATCTGGTCGTGTGCGCCGGGGCCTTCCGGATGCTTCGGATCGCCGCCTTCATCCACGCCATGCGCATAGAGAAGCCCCTTGTGCAGATGACCGGTGCAGGTGTTCGAAATATCGTCGACGATGATCTGCTGGAAATCCGGCGCTTCAAACTGGCAGAGCGCCTGGCCGCGCGCCTCGATGATGCCGGTGATGGTGAGCGAGTTCCACAGCGTCTCGCCGAACCCGTTGGAGAGCAGCAATTTCTGCTGTCCGATATTCGGATAGTGGCCGCGTTTCAGAAGCTGCACCGTCGCGTCGATCAGCGGCCAGCCTTTCGCCGTCAGCTGCTCCTGCCACGCCTCGACGGCCGGCCAGCGGTTGAGCGTGCGGGGCGAAATATAGTCGCCCTTCGCGTCGAACCCGCCATGCAGCTTGTAGCCGACTTCCTCATGCGGACGTGCATAGGCATGAGACGCCATCAACTCGTCGCGCGTGTAGTTGAGTTTCGCCATTCCCGTCATCTCCCGACCGGCCACGTGCGGCCTTTGTTTTGTTATTGAGCCCTGAGGGCGCCGACGAAGAGCCGCGTCATATGGTCGATGTAATAATCGACGTCGAGACGATTGCGGGTGGCATAGGCGCCTGCCTGTTTGGTGGCGCCGACGAGAACGACGCCGGCGAGCCGACTGTCCACATCGGCGGCAACCTCTCCCGTCGCCTTCCATCTCTCGATGAGACTTGCCCAGCCCTCGGCCCAGCGCACGCTCGCCGTCTTGCGCCCGGTGTCACCCTTGGACAGAACCGTTACATCGGTCAGGGCCGCGGCGAGAACGCCTGGATGCTCCTCGCCGTATTCGTGCGTGCCGATGAGAATTTCGCGGATCACATCCTCGAAGGTTCCGGCATTTTCGAGATGCTTGTTCAGCACGGCTTCCAGCTCCTTCGCCGCCTCGTCGGTGAAGGCGAGAAAGCAATCGAGCTTGTCTTCAAAATGCAGATAGAAGGTGCCGTGACCGACGCCTGCTTCCTTCGAAATGTCCTGTGGACGTGTGTCGTGGTAGCCGCGCTCGACAAAAAGCCGGCGCGCCGCCGCCATCAGTTTCCGCCTGCTTTCCAGCTTGCGCCGGGAAACGCCATTGCCTGAACCGCCAGCGCCAGTCGAGGCAACAGACCCTTCCTCGGACTCCAGGACTGCCGTTTCGCCGGCTTTTTCTGCCCCGGAGGCAGTTCCCTCCGTCATCATGGTCACGAGTTTTTGACCGAAATGACATTTTGTCAACATCTTTGACGGCCCCGCCTCGACTATCTTCAGGCTCGCCGTCCACATTCGGCCGGCCGCAAGAACCCGGCATGGGCCATCGGAGGCACGACGCCATGACACAGAAACATTCTGTCTACGAATTTTTAATCGCGGGCGCATTGGCGGCCGGCGCGAGTTTCGCTCCAGCCTTCGCGATGGGTCCGACCGACGCCGAATTGAAACAGGAGAGCGCCACCTACCAGTCGGCCGTCGCCGACATCAAGGCGAAGAACTATCAGGCCGGCATCGACAAACTGATGGGCATTTACAACGGCACGGGCGGCGACGCCGACACGCTGAACGAGCTGGGGTACGCCCACCGCATGCTCGGCCAATACGACGACTCTCTGCGTTTCTACAAGGAAGCGCTGCAGCTCGATCCTGACCACCGCGAGGCGCATGAATATCTGGGCGAGCTATATCTCCAGACAAACAAGCCGGACGACGCCCGGGCCGAGCTCGCGACGCTGACGAAACTATGCGGCAAGTGCGAGGAACAGGAAGACCTCGCCGAAGCGATCGAACACTGGAAGCCCGCAAAGACCGGAAACTAGGCTGCGGCGCGGCTCCGCCGGAATGCGTAGATCCCCTGCATCAGCCAGGTCAGGAAGATGCCGAGCGCCATGAGCTGCGGATAGCCTACCTGATCGAAATAGGCCGCGACCGTGAAGGCCAGCGCAATCGCGCCCGCGACTGCGCCGACATAGCGCAGGATCGGCGTCTCCGGCGTCGTGAACATCGCGTGCGCCGCCAGCGCCGAGGTGAGCCCCAGCGCGAACCACTTGGTCCAGGTCGCGATGACGAGCGCATGAATGTTCGACGCCGCGTCGGCACCGTCCTGTGTCAGCGCAAGCAGCGCGATGTTCTCGCGCACGTCGCCCAGCGCCGCAACGATGCCGAGCGCCGAGGCGATCAGCCAGCGCCGGTCGCCCTTCGCCTGCGCGACAGCCCAGAAGAAGGCCGCGATGAAAAGCCCGTAGGTTGCCATATAGAGGAAGTCGATGCGGTTGACCTTGTCCATTGCATCGCGAAGTGCCACGTAGCCGGCGCGATTCTCGCCGATGACCGGCGCAAGCTGATCGACGCTGCTCACCATTTCAAAGGCGATAACGGGACTTCGGCCGTCGCCCGGCGCCGGATGCGCCATCTGCCTTGGGCCGATCGCGCCGAGCCACACGGTCATCGCGAAGGTGGCGATGCCGAGCAGCACCGCCAGACCGAACCGGTTTCTCATCTCTCCCCCGTGTTTATTTTACTCCGCAGCCCTCCTCGCAGAGTTGATGACGCTCCAGAGCTTCTGCGGTGTCACGGGCATGTCGATGGTCTCGACGCCGAGCGGCGACAACGCATCGATGATCGCATTGATGAAAGCCGCCGGTGCGCCGACCGTGCCCGCTTCGCCCGCGCCCTTGACGCCAAGCGCGTTCGACGTCGAGGGGATCTCGTTATAGGTGATGTCGAAGGTCGGCATGTCGTCGGCGCGCGGCATCCAGTAGTCCATGAACGAGCCGGTGACGAGCTGCGCCGTGTCCTTGTCGAAGACGGCATGTTCACCCATCGCCTGCCCCAGGCCCTGCGCAATGCCGCCATGCACCTGACCGGCGACGATCAGCGGATTGAGGATGTGGCCGAAATCGTCCACCGCCGTATAGCGCACGATCTTGAAGACGCCGGTTTCCTTCTCGATCTCGACCTCGCAGAGATGCGCGCCGTTCGGATAGGTATTGCCCTTCTGGTTGTACTCCCCGTCGCCGGAAAGCTCGCCGACATCGGCCTGGCCTTCGGCAAGCCGCGCCACCGAGAAAAGATCGATCTTCTTGTCGGTGCCGACGACCGCGAAGACGGGCTCGCCGTCCGCGCCGCGATATTCGATGTCGGCCTTCGCGGCTTCGAGTTCGTTCGCGGCGATCTCGCGGCCCTTCTCGATCAGCTTGTCGGATGCATCGCCGATGGCGCCGGTGACGAGATAGACGGCTTTCGAGCCGCCCGTGCCCGCGCCGCCCGGCAGCATGTCGCTGTCGCCGAGATGCACCTTGATCTTGTCCATCTCGATGCCGAGCCGGCTGGACAGAAATTGCGACCACACGGTCTCATGGCCCTGCCCGTTCGTTTGCTGGCCGGTCCAGACGTCGATCGTGCCCGTCTCGCCGTTGATCGCGATGCGCGCATAGTCGGACATGCCGGCCGCCGTGCGCTCGACGTAGTAGCTGAGCCCGAGGCCGAGCAGGACGCCCTTTTTCGCCGCCGCCGCACGCCGCGCTTCAAAGCCCGCCGCATCGGCCCGCGCCAGAGCGTCGGTAAGATTGCGTTCGAAATCGCCGCTGTCGAAAGGCAGCGATGCACCCGTCTTGTAAGGCATGGCGGACGCCGGAATGAAGTTGCGCCGGCGAAGCTCGCTGGGCGCAAGCTTCAATTCGCGCGCCGCCTTGTCCATCAGCCGTTCGATCACGTAGGAGGCTTCAGGCCGCCCGGCGCCGCGATAAGCATCGACCGGCACGGTGTGGGTGTAGACCGGCCGCACCCGGTTGAACATCGCCGGCACCTTGTAGACGCCGACCTGCATGCCGCGCTGCGCGAGCGAAGGAATGAACGGGCCGAACTGGCTCTGATAGCCGCCGAGATTGGCGATGGTCTGCACTTCGAGGCCGAGGATATGCCCGTCCTTGTCGAGCGCCAGCGCGGCTTCGGTCACATGATCGCGGCCCTGGCTGTCTGTCAGGAAGCTGTCGGAGCGATCCGCCGTCCACTTCACCGGACGTCCGAGCATCCGCGAGGCAAAGAGAACCAGCGGATATTCGGGATAGACGAACGTCTTCATGCCGAAGCCGCCGCCAACGTCATCGGTGACGACGCGCAGCTTCTCGACGGGAATCTTCAGGGAAAACTGCGCGATGTAATTCCGCATCGAATGCACGCCCTGGCTCGGGCTGTAGAGCGTGTAGTGATCGCGCGACTTGTCGTAGACGCCGACGGCCGCGCGCGGCTCCATCGCATTGACGACGATGCGGTTGTTGATGAGCTTCAGCTTCGTGACGTGATGCGCGGCCTTCATCGCCGCCGCGACGGCCGCCTCGTCGCCCACCGTCCAGTCGTAAGCGAGGTTGGTGCCGGCCTCCTCCCAGACGAGCGGCGCGTCCTTGCCCAGCGCGCCGGCGGTGTCGGCTACGGCAGGCAGGGACTCATAGTCGATAATGAGAAGATCGGCCGCGTCGCGCGCCTGATTGAGCGTCTCGCCGACGATGACCGCGACCGTGTCGCCGGCATAACGCACGCGCTCCCGCGCGATCAGATGGCGTACCGTCTTGAAGATCGGCGTGCCATCGCGGTTCTTCAGCATGTCGGCGGCAGGGCTGGCGACGATGCCGAGCCCTTCGCGCTTGGCGTCCTCGCCTGTATAGACCGCCAGCACCCCCGGCGCCGAGCGCGCATCCGTCGCGTCGATCGACACGATGCGCGCATGCGCATGCGGCGAGCGCACCATGAAGGCATAGGCCTGACCGTCCAGCGAAATGTCGTCGGTGTAGCGTCCCTTGCCGGAAATCAGTCTCTCGTCTTCGACGCGCCGCACCGGCTGCCCGACACCGAACTTCACCATGATCGACCTCGCACTGGAATTCTGGAAAGCGCGGCGGGATGCATCCGCACTCGATGGAGACGTCTATTTGGGGAGACGCGCCGCGCAGAAAACCGGCGGCGCGTCGCATCCCGGAAACTCAATCGCGGTAGGAGCGATCCTTGCGGTCGAGTGTCCGCAGCAGCGCCGGCCAGGCCAGATTGCCGATGCCGTCGCGCGAACCGAACTTGCCCTGGTCTGCCGTCTTTTCCGGCACGCCCTGGTCCGGCATGTTGAGCTTGACGCCGCCGGACAGCGCCCGAACCTGCATGGTGCAGGCGCGCTCAAGGAAGAAGAGCCTGAGGAACGCATCGGCGCAGGTCGCGCCGGTCGTCAGCAAGCCGTGATTGCGCAGGATCATGCTGTGCTTGCTGCCGAGGTCGGCGATCAGGCGCTCCCGCTCGTCGAGATCGAGCGCGATGCCCTCATAGCCGTGATAGGCGAGGTCGCCGAGAACGACCATCGCTGTCTGGCTGAGCGGCAACAGACCCTCGGCCTGCGCCGACACGGCGACGCCATCGTTGGAATGCGTGTGGATGACGCAATGCGCGTCCGCGCCCGCCGAATGCACGGCGCTGTGAATGGTGAAGCCCGCCGGATTGACCATGTAGTCGGTCGGCATGACGATGTTGCCGTCGAGGTCGATCTTGACGAGGCTCGACGCCGTGATTTCGTCGAAGGTCATGCCATAGGGATTGATGAGGAAGCACGTGTCCTCGCCCGGCACCCGCATCGAAATATGCGTAAAGATGAGATCGTCCCAGCCGTAATGCGCCACCAGACGGTAGGTCGCCGCGAGATCGACGCGAGCTTGCCATTCCGCCGCCGTAACCTGTTCGCGGACGGACCGGCCGCCGAAATCTTCTGCCACAGACATGGGAACCTCCAATGATACGGATTTGCGTTTTCGGTCAGTCTATCACGCCAGGGCGAATCTGACCAAACCTTCAGGAACCGGGGCGACGGAAAGCCCCGGGCGCCGCGTTTAGGGGGATAAGGGTACGTACTTGCAGAGGTTTGAAACCAAATGCGCAAGATCATGATCGCAGGCGCCGCCGCGGCCCTGCTCACCGGACTGTTCGCGGCCAATTCCTTCGCCGATACGGCAATGGCCGCCCATCCCGACCGCGCCAAAATGCACCAGAGCATGTGTACCGACCGTGCCGCGCGGACAACCGGCCGCCTCGCCTATCTCCAGGCGAAGCTGAACCTGACCGCCGATCAGAAGGCGGCTTTCGCCAAATATGACAGCGCCGTCATGGCGAACGCCAAGGCGGCCGAGCAGGATTGCCTGGCCCATCCGATGAAGGCGAAAGGCGAGCGCCCGACCATCGTCGAGCGTCAGGCCCGCGCCCAGCAGATGCTGGAAATGAAACTGACCGGGCTGAAGGCGACA